>JBCCZW010000331.1:0-5451 GCA_039186805.1 Verrucomicrobiota bacterium | reverse complement strand
TGCAGGGAAAGGTTCTTCATTTTTCTGAAATCAATTGGTATCCAATTCCTCGATGCGTCTTCAGCATCGACCAATCGAAGGGCTTATCCAACTCCGCTCGCAATGCGAATATATGGGAGCGCAGGGCGTCACTATCGGGCAGTTCATCGCCCCACACTTCAGACTCAATGGTTTCCCTCTCCACAATATCGGGAGAGCGATCGCATAGAATCTTCAGTATACGGAATCCTATATTCGTCAGATCAAGCCTGCGGTTTTCCCGAAACGCGGCCCGCTGCCCAAAGTCCAATAGCAGTTCGCCAAGGGTCATCGTTTTGGAGGGCGCGCGGCTTCGCGACCTGCGGATCAAGACCTTTAGCCGAGCCGATAGCTCCTCGAGAGCGAAGGGCTTAACTACATAGTCGTCGGCTCCCGCATCGAATCCTTTCAGTCGATCAGGCAGAGCGTCCGCCGCCGTCAGCATGAGAATCGGCCAATCGACGTTCAGCTTTTCTCTCAGCTGCTGGCAGACCGTCAATCCATCGATTCCAGGCATGCGAACATCCAAGATGACGGCATCGAAATTCTCGCCCAGCGCATGATTGAGCCCCAAAGCTCCATTGGATGCATAGGTCACCGCGTATCCGCAGCGCTCCAAATAGTCCTGGATGTTTCCGGCAACATCGAAGTCGTCTTCAACTAAAAGGATTTTTTCCATCTCGAGAATTTACGAAGGTTGAAAGAAAATTCGAACTGTAGGCTTGAATGCCGCTGTAGGTAGGTCCTGAGCAGTTATCTCCGGCGATCGTCCAGCCATCTAGAACCGATACCCATGACCGAAACTCAGCGAAGTCACGTCGTAGTCGAGACTAATGATGTCCGTCGCATCCAATTCATTCTCCGCGTCGAAACTTCCCCCGAACAACTGTTTCAGCTCGCCAGACCAATACCAGCGATCATTGATCTCGCGCCGTATTCCCAACATCGCCTGAAAACCGAATCCGCTGTCGTCGAAGGAATACTCGACGCCGTCGACCTCGTAGTCGGAACTCACCTCCTGAATAAAGCCCAACCCAACGCCTCCGAACAAGGACCACCTATCGCTCTCGCCAAACGAACGATCCCACAAAGCATTCAGCATAATCGTCACCGCCGATACGTCGCCCTCGCCTCCCGTGGGCAAGTTCGCAACTTGATACTGATCGGCATCTGTCGTCTGCCAAATGTATTCGAATTCCCCCGTGAAGCTTTCCGTGAATTCGTAACCGTAGGCTCCTCCGAAAACAATGCCCGAATCGAAGCTGGTATCGAAGGAAAGCGTCCCTCCGTCGACCGCGCTGTCAAGCGTAGTGGATGCAGGCGAATTCAAGCCGCCGATTATTTCGACATACTGATTAGTTTCGGTCTGGGCTTGCAGATTTGCAGATCCAATGGCGAGCGCCGCAATGCCGCTGAGGAAAAGAGCGTCAAAGCGCTTCTTCGTTTCAATAAATCCTCCGTGAGAGGAGTGAGTTTTAGTGATTGGGTTTTTCATACTCGTTTTTTTGGATGCCGCACATCTTACAAAACGCTGCGTGAAACGAACGTGAAGCCATCGTTCAAATTACGTGAAAAAGACGATTTTTCCGATTTCACCCCATTTGCGCGTTCATTGCGCGCTCATTTCACGCGCGGACCTATAGAGTGCGCAGTCATAGACCGCTTACCGCAGCTTCAGGTAAATCAATCTGTAATATAGCATGAATAAAGAAACGATAATCACTTTAACTCAAACCGCCTTCGTCTGCCTGCTGGGAGTCGCCTTCGCTTTCATTGGGAGCAATGGCTATGTATTCAAAGAAGGGTTACACCCTTTCGCCGTCGCCGCTCTCTGGAGCTTCCTCGTCCAATGGGTCCTATTCATTCCTTCGTTCATCGCAAAGAGCGAAAAGTACTTCGATCTCACAGGCAGCTTCACCTTCGCCAGCGCCACCCTTATAAGTATCGTTCTCAGTCAAGATCTCAACGAGCGCTCCCTCATCCTGGCGAGCATGGTAATCATTTGGTCGTCTAGACTCGGCTATTTCCTGTTCAACAGAATCAGAAAGGCCGGGGAAGACGGAAGATTCGAAAAGCTCAAACAATCTCCCACACGATTTTTCGCGGCATGGACTCTACAGGGCCTGTGGGTCGTCTTTACCACCGCGCCGGCTTTCGCAGCAATCACCTCGTCCCAATCCAAACCGATAGGGACAATCGCATTCGTCGGTATCGCAGTATGGCTCGTCGGCATAACGATCGAAATCGTAGCGGACACCCAAAAAAGCCGCTTCAAGGCGGACCCCGCCAACAAGGGCAAATTTATAAGCAACGGACTTTGGGCTCTCTCTCGTCATCCGAACTATTTCGGGGAGATCCTTCTATGGATCGGCGTATCAGTCGTTTCCCTACAAAACTTGGTAGGTCTTCAATGGATCACCTTACTTTCCCCAATCCTGATAGCGATTCTCCTGATCAAAGTGAGCGGCATCCCCTTGCTCGAAAAACGAGCGGATGAAAAGTGGGGCGGAGAAAAAGACTACGAAAACTACAAAAAACGGACCCCTTACCTGGTCCCCTGGAGGCTCTCTAGCCGGAGCAAAGCCGACATGCGACGCCACTCCACTACGTAGCGAAGTTCGAGAGAACTTCGGCTCGCCCCAAGCGGCGAGCTATCGGTTCAGACTCTGTCGCAAATCGCAAAAAGGCGCGGCACCCCAAAGATGCCGCGCCTGAAAAATCGCCCAGACTCTCCTTAACGAGACACCTTCACGTTATCATAATAATAAACTCCCGTGGATCCACCGCCGGTATTGAATTCCAACTGCGACAGGTCAGTCGCCCCTGTATTCAAAAAGGCTTGGTCCGCCAAGGCGAGAGTTCCGTTAAGGAAGACGGAATACTCTTTGCTATTGAAGTCCAATTCGACTCTTAGAGTTTGGAAGACCACCGTTGAAAAAGCAGTCGTCGTATCATAATAGGAGCCTCCTGCTTTGTAGCCGATCTTCCCAGATGCACTCGTCCACAATTGGATCGCATACGATCCTGAATCGCTCAACAGAGATAGGTAGCTTGGCTTGTTCTCTTCAGGTCGGATAGCGAATTCCCAAACGATGGGAGCGCTTTGCGGCTCGAACTCTTTAACTACCTTTACGCTCTGCGAAGTATGGGTGTCTTGAAGCATCAGGCTTTTGTTAGTAGCGCTCGGCACCCCGACGATCTCTGCGCTTCCGCCGCTTTCAAGCACCGTGTAACCTGCCGGATCGCTTCCTGTAGAATCAGCATCGAAGTCGTCAATTACCGCAGCCTCGCTATCCGCATTCGGACCCACTGGTCCCTGAAGTCCAATTTCGCTAAAAGCGATATCGGGAAATCCTGGAATCTGCGTGAAAACTGCCCCTCCTGCTACGAGGCTGAAATCTTGGTTCGCATAATCGGAAAATCCCGGATCGCTTGTAGTGACGAAATTACCGCTTACGGACAAGGGGCTGGCAGTCGCTGAAAAATCATCGACGTAGCCGCTCGACTGAATCAGACTTCCATCTCCATCGAAGATTAGATTGTTCTCGAGACGCGAATCGCGAGGAAGGTCAGTGTAGGTGGCCCAATCCGACCAAAAAGTCGTCAGATGCGAATAAGCCGTCTCGTAGGGGGTCCCTACGAAGTCACTGAAGAACGCGAATATATCATTCCATTGAGAGACATAGTCGTGGGTTCCCAGAGAATGATCATCCAAGCGCGCAGCTCCGGACACATCTACGAACACATTGTTTCTAAGGGTACAATAGGAAGCGCTTTTCATGTTGACAGCAAAATTCGAAGCCTTGCTTCCTATATTGTAGAATATGTTCTCTTCCACAATCACCCTCAGGTCACCCAATCTTCTCGCTTTAGATTTATACTTCTCGACACCGAAGAGTGATCGCGTACAGAGAATTTAATAATTCGTTTTATTTTGGTTCACCCTTCCAACTCCAACGAGTTGATTGGCTATCCAAACTCCCGATGAAAACTTGCCCCATCTTCACCTGCCTTCTAATTCTGATGGCCCTTCCTTCGCTCCAGTCCGCAGAGACTCTACGGGATCAGCACGGTAATCGCATGCGCGGTACGCCCATGACACTAGGCAAACCGCTGCGGGAATCCGTCGCCCACGCGACCGACATCGAAAACTGGAAAAATCTGACGGCCCTCGGCCTCAACACCGTTCGCGTCTGTTGGGTCGACCCTTGGTATCGACGCCACAACGAAGACTACTGGTCAGTGCAGGAAGTCCTCCCCTACTTGGACGCCTGCGTAGAAAATGCCACTGCGACCGGAATCAACCTCATCGTCAACTACCACAATGTAGGGGAATACGAGCACGAAAAAGGCTATGGCCAAATGGAAGAATTCTGGCTAGCCGTCGCCTCGCGATATAAAGACAACCCTCTCGTCTACTACGAAATCAACAACGAGCAGGCCTGGTACGTGGAAGACTACACTGATCCCGCATTCATGGAGACTATGGAACGCGTCTACACTCAAGTTCGCCAAGACGCTCCCGAGCGGCACATCATCTTCTTCTCATTCCACTCGCTGAGCCTGGACTACACGGCCATATTAGAAGCCTACACCTGGATCGATTGGGACATTACGACCGTTGGATTCCACCTGTACGGCTGGGAAAAAGGCGATCGAAAAGAGGAAGAAGCTCACCTATTGGAACTCATCCAAAACTATCGGACAATTTGCACGGAATGGGACTACCCTGAGCGCTACGATTACATAAAGGAATTCTTCGACCATCGAGTGAACGCCCAAGCCTTAGAAGCGCTCGGTATCTCCTGGACGGACTGGAGCGACTGGCACGACAATTCGCGGGACTTCATCCAAAACATACTCATCCCCGATGCGGAGGAAAGAGGCTACCAGTGGTGGTCCGAAAACGGCAAATAAGGAGCGGTTTTTGGCTCTCGTGAGCTGACGCCTCCTGGCTCCCTATTGACGCCGGCAGCCGAAAAAGCTCGACATTCCTAACTAAAAAATAAAACGTTTTATTTTTAACTCTAATTCCCCAGCTTCATCTGGGGTTTTGGGATAACCCCCATCCAAACAACAAATCCTTGCCCGATGATGAATACACAATTCACGCGCGTCTTACCCTACTGTGAAAACCTCGAATTTCTACCACCGTTAAAGCGAGCCCTAGTTCTGCAATGGACCCGATTACAGCCCCAATCGGAAGAGAGATCAATCAACGCCTCTGAAATATCCGCTGACCTATTCTCTAATCGCTAGAAGGAGTCAGGCCGATCCCGCCTTCTCGTTCTTATCCGGAATTTGCTTACGCGTTGCCATGCCCCTTGCAGCCCCAAAGACGCTTAGAACCTATCCCAAAACCTCGAATGTTGCCGCTGAGAGTCCTTGTGAGTCTGAGCAAGGCGTGCTCAAAAAGCGAATACTGGAAGTATT
>JBCCZW010000330.1:0-5454 GCA_039186805.1 Verrucomicrobiota bacterium | reverse complement strand
TGCAAGCTTCCTCAGCTCTACTTGGCTCCAAAAGCTCCTTCAAGCCCTCGAAAGTCTCCTCTATCTTATCCTCGTTGGCGACCACCGTCGCAGAAACACGAATATTCGAACTCATTCCTGACTCTCGCAACTCAGTCCCAATCTTGGCAATCCCCAATCCTCTCAGGGAGCCGATACCTCTTTAAAGCGATCTCCTTTTCGCCCAATACGTAGACCCTGATTTGCGCCCCAAGGTACAAGCGACAGCAAGTATGCCCATCCACACGCTTCGCTCCAACACCTTCATCACCTTACGTATCCGTTTTTCTATCACAACGAAAGATTTAATTTTCCTTTCTCTGAATAAGTGCCTCTCCAATGGTTCCAGCAAACAAGGGCTGATCCCTAGAGACACCCGAAACTGCCTAGGGACGGTCGTTTCGAGCCGTTCCTTCGAGTAAACTCTACCGTGCCATTATTCAGTCACTGAAAAATATACAGGCTCATTCAATCAGCCAAAGAGTGTCCTATATTTCATAAGCGCCCTACCATCTGCCGCTTGCATAGATGCGGGAGAGTTGGCGCGCTTCATGACACTTTCTTTCGAACACGAAAAACAAGATCATGAAAACAAACTCTAATCCACTCTTGCTTCGCAAATTGGCCAACGCCTTCATTCTGGTTTGTGGGGCTACATTCACAACACTTTCTTCGGCTGATCTGGTTGACGTTATCGATCCTCAAGGGCCTGGTAGCGTCATTGTGAATCCATCCTTACCGGACCACATTTCCAAGAATCCGAACAATGGAGATCTCGTCATTTGGGAAGAAGCTCAAAACCTACTACCAGATGCCGATCTATTAGTGGACAACATATTTTCAGCATCGCCATTCGTATTTTCAGAAGAAGGCAAACACTACATTTCTGCGGGAGCGCTCGTATCAAGCCACTTGATACAATGGGATCCACCAAAAAAACAGTAGCGCAAAAAGAGTGGAGGCCCAGTTAGTATTTTCAGCGCCTATAATGGGATTGATCGAAAGTCGGCCCTCCTTGAAAACTTCAGACTCCATCTTGGGGAATGATTGGATGAGTTTTGACGATTTCAATTTACGCGGCCTCGAAGGTGCCGACGAAACGATTATTCAAAATGACGCCGCGTTCATTTCCTGGAGAGCCTCAAGTCCTGCCGGCTGGGCTCGTGTAGCGACCTGCGGCAATGCAACGCCTGTGCCCGAACCGGAATTCTATTCTCTCTTTGGAGTCATCCCCTTGGCTTTGGCGGCGTACGTTCGGATAAAGAGAAATCGCATCGCTTAGATCCGTATTTACCGCTACCTTCCGCAAGCGATCATAGCTCTTTTCCTCATCTCTCCCCAACGATAGCCCCCTATCGCTCCACTTTCGCGGACCACTCGATGACAAGGTATCAAGTACGCCAATTTATTGGCTCCTATGGCAGTACCCACAGCCCTTAAGGCCTTTGGCATTCCGATCGAACTCGCAATAGACCCGTAGCTCTCCAATGCGCCTTCGGGTATTTGCAATAAAGCTCGCCAAACCCTTACCTGAAACTCGCTACCTTTCACGTAGGCTTTTAACCGGCCCATTTTGGCATCCTCCCCAAATACGCAATCTCCAACTTCCGTCGCCCGTCGATCGCTTCTCTGATAGATCGCGTTTGGCCAATCAGCCTTCACTGTATCCATCACCTCGTCACAGGACCTCATATCCAAAAAATGGATGCCGCATAGGCCTCTCGGGCCCTCCGCAATCAAGAAATCGCCAAACGGCCCGCGACTCACCCCCCATTCGATCATCCATCCTGCTCCTCCCGATTTAATCTCTCCCGGAGAGGCCCCTTCCAGACTGACCGACAGATCATGCAAGCGCCCAGGGCCCGATAAACCCGAATCCAAGGAGACATCGAGCACGCTTCGTCCGCGCCTCAATAAACCCTTCGCGTATTCACTGGTTAAGCACTGCAGGAAGTCTTTGGGGGTCACCCCAGCCCATTCGGAAAACACCCTATGAAAGCGCGACTCGCTTAGCCCAGCCACTTTCGCCAATTCGCTCAAACGCGGTTGTTCGCGAAAGTTGCCGTCCAGATGCCTAATGACCCTTGCGATCCGTTCATAATGTCCCATAACCTCATTTATAAGCGAAATCCGGCATCCTCTCCCACCCGATTCTTGCCATAATCGAAAATCCTTCACCGGTATCACTTTTCACCGCCGCAAAATAATTTCTACACAATCAAGTCATACGCCTCCACTTTCCCAATCAGACGCAACGATGCTCCTTACACCACACCGTAACCAACGCCTCCGGCATCTATTCGCTCTTTTTTTCGCATATCTTCTCTCGGCTGCAATCGGAACCGCAGATGATCGCCCCAACATTCTTTGGATAGTTGTGGACGACATGTCCGCCAATCTCTCTTGCTATGGAGAAACGACCATCGAAACGCCCCACCTCGACAAGCTAGCCGCTCGAGGCACGCTTTTCTCCAAAGCTTTCGTCACCGCTCCTGTCTGCTCGACCAATCGCTCCGCCTTCATCACCGGAATGTACCAAACGACCATAGGGGCGCATCACCACCGCAGTGGTCGGGGCGAAATGAAAATCAAACTTCCGGAAGGCGTACTGCCTATTCCCGCCCTTTTCAAAGAAGCCGGCTACTACACGGCGATTACCGCATGGCCAAATGGGCGGACTGATCAGCCAGGTAAAACCGATTACAATTTCAACTGGGATCGGGCCATATATGACGGTCCCGATTGGACCCAACGCAAACCAGGGCAGCCTTTCTTCGCCCAAATCATGCTGCCTGGCGGAAAGCACCGCGGCAAAGACCTCGCATCTTTCACCAAACTCTCGGATCGTGTCGAGAAGTCTCTCGGTAGTCGAACTAACCCAGAAGAGGTCACGCTCCCGCCCTACTATCCCAATGATCCCGTACTCCTCGCTGACTGGGCTTCCTATCTCGATACGGTTCGTCTCACCGATTACTTTGTCGGCAAAGCCATCAAGCGACTCGAAAAAGACGGCGACCTCGAAAATACAGTGGTCGTCTTCATCACCGATCACGGTATAAGCCACGCCAGAGGCAAACAGTTCCTTTACGAGGAAGGCCTGCATGTACCTTTGATTATTGCAGGACCCGGTATTGAAAAAAATGCTACGCGTTCCGACCTCGTCGAACACATCGACATAGCGGCCCTCTCGCTCGGTCTCGCAGGCATACCGATTCCCGATAAGATGCAAGCGAAAGACCTCTTGGCTAAAGACTACCAAAAACGCGATTACGTCTTCTCCGCAAGAGACCGCTGCGACGAAACGGTTGATCACATACGAAGCGTCCGCAGCGATCGCTATAAGTACATTCGAAACTACTACCCGAATCGTCCGCTCCTCCAGCCGAACCGTTACAAAGACGCTAAAGACATTATCATCGCTCTCCGAGTCGCCCAAGCAGAGCGCCGCCTGAATGCAAAACAGAAGGAAGTCCTATTTGCCCCCACCCGTGCGCCGGAAGAACTCTACGACCTTGAAAAAGACCCGCACGAGCTAAACAATCTCGCCTACGACCCAGAGCATCACAAGACACTTAAGAAGCTACGCAAAACGCTAGACCAATGGATAGCGGAAACAGGTGACCAAGGCCCCGAAACGGAAGCCATGTATGACAGCGAAATGGCGGTCTACCTTAATCCGAAACGACTGGGCCAAGAACAGTACGATATTCTGATGAAGAACATCGCATTGATGAAAAGCTGGGCTCATTCCGGCAAATAGCTTGAAGACAGACTCCTTGGACCGCAACGCGGGCCCTATTCCGTCGAAATACGTATCACCTCTACGAATACATGATTGGCGACCTGCCATCTTCCGAGCCGACGCAAATCGCATCATGTTAAGAATCCTCCCATTAGCGCTCGTTGCTCAGTTCGCAGCGCTGGCCCAGAAGCAGTACGAGCTCGAGCCGATAAATTACGTCTCGAGCGAAGCGATCGATCCAATATCTGAATACTTTTTAGACACTGCAAACACGAGAGAATGGATCAAAGATGAAAGAACCGGCTACCTGAATGCTTTTCTCGAAGCCTTCGAGATACCGATTGAATCTCAAGTACTCGTATTCTCGAAGACGAGCCTTCAGGGCGATATCATCGGTCCCCGGAATCCAAGAGCGCTTTACTTTAACGAAGAGATTTACGTTGGCTGGGTCCCTGGTGGTTCCGTCCTCGAAATATCCGTAGCCAGCCCAACGACCGGAACGAACTTCTATACGATCGACAACAATAGCTCACGACCCCAGCTGCTCCGCGAAACTCACGACTGCCTCCGTTGTCACGGAGGCTCTTTCACCAGAGACATTCCCGGACATCTCGTACGCTCAGTTTTTCCAGCGGACTCAGGTCAACCGATCTACAAAGCCGGCACCCAGGTGCTCGATCAAACGACCCCAATAGATGAGCGCTGGGGCGGCTACCTTGTCACAGGCTCAAGTTCTCAGCACCGAGGAAACAAGCTCTTCAAAGAATCAGATACCGGAGCCGGTTTCGCCAGCAACTATCGCTTCGAAGACGTTCCAGATAATGGATACATAGGGGAATCAAGCGATGTCGTCGCTCTTCTAATCCTCGAACACCAAGCCCAAGCCCACAACCTAATCGCCAACGTCGCTCTCCAAACTCGCCGCGCCTTCCATGACCAAAAGACGATGGACAAGCTCCTGCAAAGGACTGAGCCCATCTCCGACTCTACTCGTCGACGGATCAAGCAAGCATCCGACAAACTCCTCGAGTACTTATTCTTCAAGAATGAAGCAGAGCTAACCAAACTTGAGCTATCCACTTCTGCTTTTGCGAGAGCTTTCCAAGAAGGCGCCATAAAGGATAAGAGAGGTCGTTCGCTACGCGATCTCAAGATGGACGGGAGCATGTTCCGTTTTCCCTTGAGCTACCTCATCTATAGTCATTCCTTCAACGCCCTCCCGAGTGAAGCTCTCGATTACCTTTGGAGCGAAATTGATCGCATCCTTAAATCTGAAGACGGAGAAAAAGGCTACGAACACCTCTCCCGCCGAGACAAGAGAAACATTCAAATTATCCTCCGAGAAACTCACCCCACATATACCTCTGAATCTGATCCCTAATCAATCCAGACCTTAGCCCCGCAACTCAATCTCACTCCCTGGAAAGGCTGATAGCTTCCTGAAAATCAACGCCAATCCACCAGCTCCATCTGGAACGTTCTGCGTCCCCCAAAGCAGTTCCAGGCCAAACGGCAGGCGATCTCGACCTCCGTATTCATTGGGGCGGTGATAAGCAACAAGGACACAGTTTGGGAAAATACGAGTGCCCACAGTCACAGAGGTGGCCAAGGGGAGGTTCATGTGGAGAGGAGAGGAAAGTGGACTTAAAAATCTGTTGGACCTTTGATCCCAAGATCCACAAGTTTGCCACGTG
>JBCCZW010000329.1:0-5476 GCA_039186805.1 Verrucomicrobiota bacterium | reverse complement strand
GTCGTTCGTGATCGGATACGTTGCTTTAACGTCATTCGTCGCAGCATGACGTTGACGTAATTGCCGCGATAAGAAGAGCTGGGACGCGTCCCGAATGGTCTTCATCGACGAGACCGGGCTCAACACGAAGATGTCCTCGCCTTGCGGATGGGCTCCCAGCTCGAGTCGCTGCATGGTCAAAACGCCTCATGGCCACTGGAAAAGCTCTACCTTCATAGGAGCTTTGCGGGCGGAGGGAATGACAGCTCCGTGGCTCCTGGATGGAGCGATGAATGGAGAGAGCTTCCTTTGCTATGTGAAAACCCAGCTCGCTCCCGTCTTGCGCCGCGGCGATATAGTCGTCTGCGACAACCTCTCCAGCCACAAGGTCAGCGGCGTTCGCGAAGCGATCGAATCGGCCGGAGCCGAGTTGCTGTACCTTCCGCCCTACAGCCCGGATCTGAATCCGATCGAGATGGCCTTCGCCAAGCTCAAGTCGCTGCTTCGCAAGGCTTCGGCGAGAACCTTCGAAACGCTCGTCGAAGCTTTGGGAGAAGCCCTCCCGAAGATAACGCCAAGCGACTGCAGGGCATTTTGCAAACATGCCAATTATGCGGCTATAAAAGAAAAATGCTCTAGTCTTGTTTGCTCGGCTATGAGTCTTCGGGTTTATCCTTTATCGAGATTGGTGAAGGGATAGAAGATGAGGATGAAGATAGAGGATGGAAGAGGTTGTGAGATTGTTTGGATGTGGGGGTCTGAAGTCTCGCGGCTTCAGCTACGCTTAGGTTTTGCGGAGGGTGGCCACGAAGAGGCCGTCGCCGTTGTAGCGGGTGGGATTGATAGTGATGCCTGTCCCACCGTCAGCGAGGCCGAAGCGGTCGGCTAAGAGTTCGTAGTGAAACTCTGGATGCTTCTCGAGGAACCTTTGGACGACGGTCTCGTTTTCATAGCGACTGAGGGAACAGGTGCAATAGACGAGGATTCCGCCGCTGGCGACGTGTCCGCAATATTGGTCGAGAATTTTCTGCTGGCGGTCGCTGTGGGTCATGACGTCGGCCTCTCGGGTTTGGCGAAAGAGGAAGGGGTGACGTCTCCAAGTGCCCGAACCGCTGCAAGGGGCATCGACGAGCACGCCGTCGAAGGTTTGGTGAAGCGGGCGGGAGTTGGCTACTTCGATGTTGTTGAGGGACGCGCGTTCCATCCGTTGGTTCAGTTCTCGCAGAGCGGCTTGACGGGTGTCGAAGGCGAGAACTTTGCCGCCTGTGGGCTGTAGTATTCGCGCGAGTTGAAGGGATTTTCCGCCTGCTCCGGCGCATGCGTCGAACCAGTGGCCGTAGGGTTCGTTTGCCAGTAGTTGGAGCAACATCTGGGAGCTGATGTCCTGTACTTCAAGGTTCCCGTTTAGGTATGAGGGGGCTTTGCCAAGGGGATAGTCTGGGGGCAGTTGAATGCAGAGGGGTACTGCATAGTGAAGGTCTATGTCGACGCTGGGGTCGCGCGAGAATCGCTTTAGCTCGGCGATAATCGCATCGGGCTCTCCTTTTTGGATGCGGACCCAGAGTGGCGGTCGGCGGAAGAGAAGCTGAATGTCTTTGGTGGCGAGCGGATCTTTGGAGTGAGCGGCGAACCAAGCGGGGAGGAGTTCGGCGAGGTCTTCGTCGCTCTTTCCTATGAGCCGATGGCGGTCGTCGAATTCGAAGTTCCGCGGCAGGTTGTCGTCGATCGTTGGATACAAGTCCCTAATCTCGGGCGTTGGTTGAGCCAATACGATGAGAGTATCCAGAAAGTGATCACGATCTTGGCGGAGGGCGTCCACCCAGGGTTGGTAGCGGATGTAGGTGAATATGAGTTCTTTGTAGAGGCGCCGATCTTTGGAACCGAATTTTCCTTGTTCTTTAAAGAGTTGGGCAAGTTCGCGATTGAAAGGTACGCCGGGGGCGAGGAGCGTCTGAATGCGCTCGATTAGAGAGAACGCGATGCGACGTTGATTGAGTAGTCTGTGGAGGCGAGCTTCGCGATTGAGAGGCGAGGACATTTGGGAGATGAAAAGCGTTTTTTGAAAATGATCGAGCTGCGACGAATTCTATTCGTTAAAGAGATCGACACCAATACGGATTGAGAAATCGTCTTCGCGGCGGTTGCCGTCATAGAATCGGATTTCGTATTTGACGGCATAGTCGCCTAGGGCCCGTTGGAGGATCCCGAAGGATTGTTCGAAGAAGGTGTCCGATGGGCTATCATAGCGGGCAATTCCGAATAGCTTGAATTTGTCGGAAAGGAAGTACTCGCCGAAACCGATGTATTGCTCAAAGCCTAGGTCGTTAGTCGTGGAGCGGAAGTATTGGTTACCAACGCCGAGTCTCCAGTAACCTTGATCTGTAAATGCGATGCTGGAGTTGATTTCCTGAAATCGACTTTCGTCGATATCGTACTGGGTAAAGAGTCTCACTTCGAGCCAGTTGGCGGGATCGAGCTCGAAGTCGAAATGGACGTTAGAGAAATCGTCCGTTTGGCTCGTGACCGGGTCGAGGTCGTAATCGATTCCAAGGTCAAATTTAGCGAGATCGCGTGAACCGAATTCCTTGTGCCGGGTTTGTATGCGATTGCGGAGTTCGAGCCGAAGCTTGTGACTCTCGCGGAGAAAGTCGGTATCGCGGCGGTCTTCGATATCGATTGGCGTAAGGTAGTTCGAGACGGTGGGTAGATCGAAAGGGTTTGCGAAGCCGAGACCTTTTTCGCCCTCAAGGAGCGGGGTGTAGCGGTAGGATATGACGGGCTCGAAGACGTGCCGAATGGCGTCGATGTCCCAGGAGTCGCTGTCGATTTCCATCGTTGCGATGGCGGTCGTCTTCAGGTCGAAGCCGATATCGCCGAGGACTCGAAAGTCGTCTGCGTTTTGGAAAAGGGGCTGGTTGATGTCTATTACGGGGGCGCCGAATTCGTTTAGAGCAAGCCCGTAGTCTATGATCATTTGATCCTCGTCGTGGTAGGTGGCTCTGGCTCCGGCCTTTGCCGAAAGGGTGACGCCGTCTCGGAGTTTGGTCGAGCAGTTGACGCCGTAGTACGCATCGAAGCGGTTTGTGGTGTCGCTAGTCGAGCTGGAGCGAACCTGGTCGAGGTAGTTGGGATGCCAGCGAGGCAGGCGCGGGGTGAGAGACTGCTGGCGAAGGCGGGCGAAGGAGACGTAACCCTGCTGACTCCAATCTTTGGCGAATTTGGTGGGGAAGTATTGGAATCTGAGTTCTGGGAGGCGTTCGACGATCTGTTGAAAGTCGTTCGGCGTGGCTCGAGTGAAAAGCGAGGCTTGCCAGTTGTTGCCGTTGTAGTTGGCCTCTAAATACGAGTCCGGATCCTCCATGTCGTCGAAGGAGTCTTCGTAGAAGTCGCGGGTCATCTCCGAGTCAGACCAATAGCGGCCGAATAGGGAAATAGAGGCGGTGTCGTCCCAGCGTTGCTTGTGCTGCCATTCGACGAAGTAGCGTTCATCGTCGATGGGGCGGTTCAGGACGTCGGTGTCGGTATCGACGAGGCTATCGTCAATGAAGCCCGTTTTTAGGCTGCCGCGGCTAGAGTAATCGTCGCTCTCGTATAGGTAGTCGGCGGTTGGACCGAAGAGGATACCGCGTTCGGTGGTTAGGGCAAGGTTGACGCCGGCGCGGAGTCCTTCGGAGACGGGTAGTTGAAGCTCCGTCCCGATTACGGCGCCGATGTGTCCGGAGTAGTCGAGATCTAGGTCGAAGAGGTTGGTTTCGGCATCGACCGGGTAGTTGATATTGGGAAGGGGTGGAAACGGTACGGCTCCCAGGCGGAATCCCACACCGTCGAGTTCGAATTCCTTTTGATCTATGAGGGCAATACGTTCCGCTTTGGCTTTGAACAGGAATGTGCCAGGTTCTCCGGGGTGGAATTGAGCGTTTTCGAAGGCGAAATTGTTTGGATCTCCTTCGAGCAAGGAACCTTCAACAAAGCCTTGGCCATTGCCGACCCTGAAGTTCTCGATGCGCGCGAAGCTCTCGGCTATTTTGAGGTCCACTTGATCGGCGATGAGCCGGATGTTCTGGCGGGTAAGGATGACATTTCCAACGGCGACGACGGTTCCGGCGTTCTTGTTGTAGCGAATTAGATCTGCTTTGATGAGCCAGTCACCGTAGTTGCCCAAGCCGTTACGAGAGATGGTTTCGCCGGTCGCGAAGTCGACTTCGGTAAGTCCTTGCGAGCCGAACTTGAACTCGACGCCTTGCGTGTCGCTTTGCGCAAAGGCGGTTGCGGCTGCAAATATCGCAGCGACGGCGATGGGGATGAAGATTGAGAATTGAAATCTCGGCATAGGAAAGGGCTTGGATTTAGAGCCTGGCTTAGTCGGAAGCAAGAATGGAAAAAGGGGGCGCCGAAAGGGAGACAAGACTCATTCGAGGATGTGCCGAACCCTTGGATTGCGGATCCGTTTGATTGAAATCGAGTGGTCTCGATATCGAAGGGGTGGGGAAGGCTCTGTCCTTTTCATTCGGGTTTTGTGGCGCGGTATGGGCTTGTCGCGAAAATGGGTCCTTGAAGCAGGCTTTTTGCGCTTGTGTCGCTTGCGCTTCGCTGGCATCGGGTTCCATTGGCTCTCGGCAAGCATTGTCGCAAGTCTTAATCCTTATTCACATGTTGATCTCAAAGAAGGACTTAAAGCGTTTTACGGAATCTACAGTCAACGCGCCGCACGATTTTCTCGGCATGCATCCCGTCAAGTCGAAGGGAAAGCATGGAGTCGTCGTTAGAGCGTTCATCAGTCAGGTTGATTCCTGCGAAGTCGTCGATTTATCGACGGAAGATGGGCTGCGTTACGAGTTGAAGAAGATCGACGATCTCGGTTTTTTCGAAGGCTTTATCGAAGGGCGAAAGGAGGTTTTTCCTTATAGATTGAGAGTGCGGCAGAAGAATCAGGAGCGGCGTCAGTTTTACGATCCTTATTCGTTTTTGCCGAGCATTTCGGCGGATGATCTGTATTTGTTTAATGAGGGTACAGAGCGTAGGATCTACGAAAAGCTGGGGGCGCATCCGCGGGAGATGGATGGAGTGCCGGGCGTTTCTTTTGCAGTTTGGGCACCCTCTGCGAAGCGCGTATCGGTAGTCGGCAGCTTCAATAGCTGGGATGGTCGGTATCATCCAATGAGAAGCTTGGGTTCAAGTGGCGTATGGGAAATCTTCATACCGGGCATGGCATTGGGCGAGATGTACAAATTTGAGTTGAAGGCTCAAAATGATGCTATTTTCCTCAAGACCGATCCCTATGGCTCTTACTTTGAGGCTCCGCCGAACAATGCGTCGATTGTGTACGATAATGACGCGTACGAGTGGAGCGACGGCGATTGGATGGCTCAGCGCCAAGAGCGGCAGGCCTTGGATGCTCCAATGTCGGTCTATGAAGTGCACCTTGGCTCTTGGAAGAAACGCTGGGATGAGGACAATCGATTTCTGACTTATCGAGAGTTGGCTCATGAGCTTTCCG
>JBCCZW010000328.1:0-5482 GCA_039186805.1 Verrucomicrobiota bacterium | reverse complement strand
GCTGGATGGAGAGTCTGTGGGGAGAACCTATTTGCGGAGCACTCTATTCGGTATACTGAACTCCTGAGCTACTTTTATTTGTTTAGCGTTTGGAACGAGAAAAACGAAACCCTTTCTTGGGACGAAACTGTCGCGTTTGCAGAAAAGATGAGGCTTCCGACGCCGCAGGAACTTTACCGAGGAGTTTGGGATGCTAAATTGGTGAGAGATCTTTCCTTCGATCGCAGTAGCGTGGAAGGATATGTGGTTCGGTTGGCAGGTCGGTTTAGCTATCCAGACTTTAGCCAGAGCGTGGCGAAGAATGTGAGGTATGCTCATGTGAATACGGATGAGCATTGGATGCATCAGGAGATAAAGCAGAATTTGCTGCGGGCGAATTCGCAGCATTGGGTGAATCTCTAGGGAAAGAGAATGAAATCAATTGTGGACAGGCTTAGGCGCAGGGAAAAGGTCGGCTTCAGCGAGATACTGGAGGCGTTTGGCAGCGCCTTGCCTCTTTTGCATGAGTTGAAGAATACACCACAGGACAAGGAGTGGCATGCGGAGGGGGATGTAGAGATCCATACGAGGAGCGTTCTCGCGGAGTGCTATAGCCTTTTGGAAGCGGATGAGGGAGTTAGCGAGCATGATTGGCTTGTTATGGTTTTGGGGGCAGCGTTCCATGACATTGGCAAAGCGCTGGCGACAAAGACTCGTTTGATCGGCGGGAGGGAGAGAATCGTCGCTCCGCGTCACGAGGACAAAGGTCGATCGTATTTGAGTCTCAGATTGTTGGATACGCCTTTGAGCGAGGAGGAGCGTCGTGGGGTCTTGGAGATTGTGGGCCACCATGGCGAACCCAAGCATTTGGTAGTTCGAGATGAGACCGAGCGGCGCTACAGACAATTGGCTCGTTTAGCTAATCTGAAGCGTTTGCAGGCGTTTTGTATCGCGGACATCAAAGGTAGAGTCGCGAAAGATCGAAGGGCGCAGCTGGAAGTCTTGGAGTTGTTTAAGCTGCAGTGCGAGGAGTTTGGGGTTTGGAACTCGGACCCCTATGAGCGTTGGCTGGAGCCTTTGTATACAGAAGAGAAACTGCCTGACGAGATGACGCGCGAATTCGTTAAGAATCAAGCGATTTGGGACTTCGAGAAAGGCTATATCAATTCCGCTTACGAAGCGCTGGCGAGGACGCGGGATAGATGGAGGGAACGGGCGAAATTGACGGTCCTTTGCGGACCGAGCGGATCTGGGAAATCTACATTGATTAAAAGACGCTTTTCTGAATGGGAGCTTGTATCGATGGATGAACTACGGGAAGAGATCACTGGGAAGCGAAGCAATCAGTCTAAGAATGGACAGGTAGCCCAGGCGGCGTTTGAAGAACTCAAGAAGTGTTTGCGGGGTAAGCAGCGCGTGGTTTGGGATTCGACCAACGTTACGAAAGCGCAGAGGAAAAAGGTGATCGATATAGGCTGCGCTTATGGGGCGGAGGTTGAATTGCTGGTGGTAGAGAAGGCGATTGGGGAACTGAAGCGAGCGAATGCGAGGCGGAGCGAGCCGGTGCCTGGCAGCGTCATTGAAAAGCAGATACGGAATTTGGAATATCCTTATGAGAATGAGGCTCATCGCGTGGTTTACGTTTCTTAGAATTCTATTGAAGCGGCTGTGGCTTCGTCGCCATGGCCTTTTGGATTTTCGAACGCGCGCTTGGTTTGAATGAAGGGAGCGATTATGAAAATTGATTCGAGATTGGCTGAAGGATTGGTGAGGGAGCAGTTTCCAGAATGGGCTGGATTGGAGGTACGTCCGGTTGAGAAGGGAGGCTGGGATAATCGGACTTTTCACTTGGGAGGCGAAATGCTGATTCGCTTGCCGAGCCAGGAGTGGTATACGCCCCAGGTTGAGAAGGAATAGGAGTGGCTGCCTCGATTGAAAGCGGGATTAGACTTGGAGATCCCTGTTCCTTTGGCGTTGGGAAAAGCTTGCGATTCATTCCCTTGGCCGTGGTCGATTTATCGATGGATTGAGGGAGAGACTGCGACCATTGAAGGTATTGGGGATCTGGAATTGTTCGCAGCTGATCTTGCCTCGTTTCTCAATGAACTGCAGCGTTTGGACGGGACTGGCGGTCCTGAGCCAGGTAAGGATAATTTCTTTAGAGGAGGGAATCTGAGTATTTATGATTTGGAGACACGCAAGTGCTTAGACGCTCTTTCAGAAGAGATTGATGGCGACTGGGCAGGTGGAGTTTGGAAGGAAGCTTTAACATCGCGATTTCGCGGGGAGCCGGTCTGGCTGCACGGAGATATGGCTACGGGCAATCTCTTGACGAGAGGGGGCAGGTTGGCGGCCGTGATAGACTTCGGGCTCTGCGCGGTGGGCGACCCGGCCTGCGACTTGGTGTTGGCGTGGAACCTTTTTGAGGGGCGAAGTCTGGAGGTTTTTCGAAGGAATCTACGGGTTGATGAGTCTTGTTGGACGAGGGCTAAGGGATGGGCTTTGTGGAAGGCTTTACTGATGCTTCTGCAGAGAAAGAGTCCGGAGGAGGTCCTGCAGGCCGAGAGGACTTTAGCTCATTTGAAGGCAGACTCGCTTTAGGACGTTGGTAGATCTCGTTGGTGGTATTCTGGCGACCCTACTGATCGGGCCGGCTTGGCGACCTTGTAGCGCTATCTCGGTGGAGGTTAAGCGCCGCATCTTGCGATTCTTGAGTGGGCGATAACTTGCGGTATAGTTTTTGTTTTACAGTGGGTCGGTGAAAGCTAGGCTTTCGACGTGTTGTCAAAGGAAGCCAAGTATTGGACTAAAAAAGCAAAGGGGGTTGCGCGGTTGGTCAACTTCTTCTGGTGGCTTGAGAAGTCGGCCCCTTGGTGGGTTCTTCTGAACGCGGTCGCGATTTGCGCGAGTTTGGCGTTGAAGCGTTGGTTTGGTCTTGGGGATGCGTTTTGGATCAGCTATGGCGCGCTTTTCATTGGGCTTGCGGTGTTTGGTTTCTTTCGGGCTCGACCGAAGTATATCGGCGAGCAAAAGGCGATGGCGCGTCTTGAGTCTGAGCTCGGCTTGAATAGCCGCCTTACGGCAGTGCAAGCGGGTTTGTCTGAGTGGCCCGTCGAGAAGGAGGTGCGGATGGGAACTTTTAGCGTATCCGGTTCTCGGATGCTGAGTTCTTTGGGGGCGTCATTTGTTCTGTTGGCGGTTGGGGCGCTGTGGCCCGTGAGCGAAAGCGTGGCTAAGGAGCGTCGCGCGGTGACGGATGGTCCGGAGGCTTGGTCGGAACTGGAGAGCTGGTTGGATTTGGTCGAATCGACTGAATTGATACAAGAGGAGGCCCTTGATCGTTTCGAAGATAAGCTGAACGAGCTTAAGGATCAGCCCAATGAGGAGTGGTTTTCAGAGGGGAGCATGGAGGCTTCCGACTTTTTGGTTTCTCAGTCGCAAGATGCGACGATGTCTTTTTTGCAGGCTTTAGAAACCGCTTCCTTCGCGGCGTCGCGTTTGAATGATGGCGTGGGAGGGCGGGAGTCTAAGAGCCAATCGAAGGCGTTGGATGAGGCATTAAACGAGTTGGATTTGGGCACTTTACCGATGAGGGAGGACTTGATGAAGTCTCTAAGCGAGTTGGCTCGGAATGGGCAAAACCAGATGGATTCCGAAAAGATGCAGGAGCTTCTCGATAAGATGAAGGATGGGGCGCAAGCTTGTCGGACAGGGATGGGTTTGCCGCCTTTTAAGCCTAGGGAATTGAAGCCGGAGGATCTGCGTCCGGGTGGAACTGGGGAAGGCGAAGAAGGACCGACCCCGCTGACGGTGACCGATAGCTCGAGTCCTTTGCTGGAGGGGAATGCGGAGGGAATATCGAACGAGGATCGCAGCCGTTCGATCTTGGGCGATACGGCCTTTACGACTTCGATTAAGAGCGAGGATTTCGAGCCTGAGTACAGCGGATTGGAAATGGGGAATCGGGCGGATAATTTGGGAAAAGGCGGCGAGGCTATTTGGAATACCCGCGCCCGTCCGGAGGAGCAGGAAGTGTTGAAGAGGTTTTTTGGAAATGAGTAGTGTGGAAACGAATACGCCGATTACGGAGAATCAGGCAAAGAGCTTTCAGGAGAAGCTCGGAGCGCTGAGAATAGAGTTGAATCAGGTTCTTTTTGGGCAGGAGGAACTGATCGACTCGATTGTCGTGGCCTTACTTGCGAGAGGTCATGTCTTGCTGGAAGGGTTACCTGGGCTTGGGAAGACGGAGCTGGTGAAAGCCATATCGAAAGCGATCGGATTGGAGCAGAATCGCGTTCAGTTCACACCGGATTTGTTGCCGGGAGATATTACGGGCAACCCTATCTTGCAGGAAAGTCCGGAAGGGAAGCGGGAGTTTGTTTTTCAGAAAGGACCTTTGTTTGCCCAGTTACTTTTGGCGGACGAGATAAATCGCGCGTCGCCGAAGACGCAGTCGGCCTTGCTGGAAGCCATGCAAGAACGAAGCGTGACGGTGTTCGGCGAGCAGCACGAGCTGCCGCAACCGTTTTTCGTATTCGCGACTCAGAACCCGATTGAACTGGAAGGAACTTATCCTTTGCCAGAAGCGCAAGTGGATCGTTTTCTGTTCAAGCTGTATGTGAAACGCAATGACAAGTCGGTTTTAGAGCGTATCGTGATGAATCGAGACCTGGGGGCGACGGTTGAGGTGTCTCAAGTAATGCAGTGTAGTGAGCTTCTGGATGCGATTCAATTGAGCAGAAGCGTCTTCATTCCTCATGCGGTGGTGAGCTATATCGCGAATTTAGTGGACGCTTCTCATCCGGGGCAATCGAAGGCGTCGGAGGGAGTGAAGTTTGGCGGGAGCCCTCGGGCGGCGATCAGCTTGGCAGCGGCGGTGAAAGCTAAGGCTTTGTTGGATGGCCGAGTGCATGCGAGTTTTGAAGATGTTCAAGCGCTGGCGATCCCTGTGTTGCAGCACCGGATTATTTTGGATTATCATGCGAAGGTCGAGGGTGTAACGGGCGAAATTGTCGTTCAGAGGCTTTTGGATGAGATCTCGCCAGACGGAATTGATCTTCCAGATTCCTTGAAATCCGCGAAGGTATAGAGATGGGGATGCTCCTTCGTTGCGCGCTTGCTTGTTTGGCTTTGGCGACTGCCTTTGTCGCGAAGGCAGAACGGGTTCAGTTAGTACGGCACGTAAAGCCGTCGTATTCAGCAGTCTTATACGCCTTGTATAAAAAGGCTCCGCTGGGAGGATACTATCCGCTTCAGCTGGAAGTGAGCAATGAAACATCGCAAGCTCAAAGATGGAATGTGTGGGCGGAGTGTTCGCCGAATTATGGTTACGAGGTGAAAACCTCGGTCGAAGAGAGCTTTGAGATATTGCCTGGCGAGTCGGCGATGTTCGAAGTGTTGTTGCCGATGTTCTCGTATGCCGCTCATGAGGAGAGGTCGCAAGACATTGAGAACATGCATTATAACATAGGGATCCGCGGTGGTTTGTCGGGGCCTGGAGGTT
>JBCCZW010000327.1:0-5504 GCA_039186805.1 Verrucomicrobiota bacterium | reverse complement strand
CTACGCCCCAAAAACATCGGAAGCTTCCTCCGAACACGTCAATCGTCTAAGAAAACTCATCGCGTCATGATAAAACCCATCCAAACGCTAACCCCAAGCCTCGAAGAAACGCTTCCCCTGCGCATAATCAGAGTGCAGCCTAAGCGCGCATACCCGCTTCACAAACGTAAAGATTCAATAGAACTCGTCATTGTCGCCGCAGGGACAGGCGATCGCGTATCGAGTAGCCAATCCGGAAGAGCGAATCGAATCAGAATAGGAACCGGCGACGTTTTCGCAATTCACGAAGACGAATCCCACAGTTACGAAAACGTCGACGGTCTCGCGCTCCTGAAGATCATCCTTCAACCCCTCACACGCTGGCTGCCGATCAGCGAACTCTTCCAACTTCCCGGGTACTATGCGATGTTTCACATCGACCCGAAGATCCAAGGCATCCATGATGCTACGCCCCCATTTAAGCTAAAGGAAAACGAGCTCAGCAAAGTGCTCTGCTGGGTCGAACAGCTTGAAGAGGAAATCGAGTTCAAAGAAGAGGGCTACAAGTTCGTTTCCAAAGGAATAATAATGCAGCTGCTCGCCCTCATCTGTCGCTCGTATCCAGAAAGTCATCACTCGATTTCCTTTAACCGGCAAACCAGAGCGAATCTAGGCGTCGCCCAAGCCCTCGATTTCATCGAGAACCACTACGCTGAGGAAATCTCTTTCGAACGCCTTCGCAGCATCGCCAATATGTCCCATAGCGGACTCCTGCGAGCCTTCCGCTTCTGCGTCGATCAATCGCCCATCGATTACCTCATCCACACCAGGATCGCCAAAGCCAAGAATTTGCTGGCAAACCCGAATCTAAACATTTCGGAAGTTTCTTTAAGCGTCGGCTTCAACGACCCCAACTACTTTACCAGGAAGTTCAAGGCTCTCACCAATCTGACTCCGCGCCAATATCGGCAGACTATCTTCAATCCGGAGATGCAAAGCCACCCTACCGATAGCGAAGCGCTCAGCGCTTAGATTATCTTAACCCCTCAGCAAGCAAACCAAGAAAAGACGAATATTATTTCCCTTAAACGCGTTGCTCAGTTCAAGCGATTGGATGGATCGAAATTCGCCCTATCGATAGTTCGCCTAAAACGAACAAGGCCAGTCAATCCACTGCAATCACCGGGATCTCCACTGTATCCTCTTCCCCATTGCGAAGATACTTCATTACTACAACATCACCCGTTCGCTTCTCGTCGAAAGCGTTGTACATATCGTCGTAGTTCCGTATCGGCTGGCCGTCGATCTCGCGTATTATATCGCCCAATACGATATTGCCGAAACGATCTCTCGTCGTGCCTCGCAATCCAGAATGTTCCGCCGGCGTGTTAGGCTGCACCTCGCGTATCATAATTCCCTCTACGCCAATCGAACGCGTCACCCGATCCTCGAATATCGATATGCCGATCTCAGCCTGAATAGGCTTACCAAAGGTAACGATTTGGTTCACCATCCGCTTGATGGTATTGGAAGGCACCGCAAAGCCGATCCCCGTCGAATCTCTCAAGATCGATGTATTCATTCCTATGAGACGCCCTTTACTGTCTAGCAAAGGTCCCCCGGAATTGCCCGGATTGATAGGAGCGTCGGTCTGCACCATATCTCGAATCGTCACCCCCTCCACTACGGAAGACATGCTCCGCCCCAAAGCGGAAACGGTTCCTACCGTCAAGGTATGGTCCAGTCCGTAAGGATTGCCGATCGCAATCGCCTTTTGCCCCACCAGTACAGCCGATGAGTCAGCCACTTTCACGCTAAACGGAGTCACGTTTGTGCTTCGCAAATCGATCTTCAAGACCGCCAAATCCTTGCGCGGCTCTACCCCTACGATTTCCGCTCGATAAGTCTTACCGTCGATCAGCGTCACCGCAACGCGACTCGCCCCCTGCACCACGTGATAGTTAGTTACAATGTGCCCGTCGCCATCCCAGAGAAACCCCGAACCGGTCCCGGCTTGCACCTCCGTCACGTCCCATGAAAAGAAGCTTCGATAGTGCTGTAGGTTATGAACGAATACAACCGCCGGAGCAGCCTTCTGGAAAACTTCGATCGTATTTCGCTCGTAGGCCAGAAGATCACTGGGAGCTTCAACCGAAGGCGCCGCAAGTAAAGTAGCCGCCGAACCTCGGTCATAAAACCAGCGAGCCGCATAACTCGCCAAGAAAAACATGACCGCCGCCAAAAGGAGCAAATAAACGTATCTGAGAGGACTTCTTCCGTCTACCATAGTGAAAATTCAAAGCTCAATCCTCATCACCTCAACCAATTAGGCAAGGTCAGGATTTTAAGAAAAATGTTCCCAGAAGCGCCCAGCAAAGCCGCTAACAGAAAGACGAATCGCAAATGAAGTTCGCCGCAGATCAAAAAGATTTGAGATTCCCCAACCAACTTCTAGCTTGGCCGATATGTCCTCACCGCAGGAAAAATTCGAAACGGCGCTTACTAGTCTAAAGAAAGAACGACTCCGCATCACCGAACCGCGGAAGGCGCTTCTGCAATTGCTGGTCGAATCCAAGATGCCGCAATCCGCTGACGAGCTTCACATCTCGCTTGGCCCAGACCACTACGACCTCGTGACCGTCTACCGCAATCTGGAAGCCTTCGAAAAGGCGGGAATCGTCAACCGGATGACGACCGAAAGCGGTAGCAAATCGCTCTACGAGCTCAATGAAGAAAGCCATCACTATCACCATATCATCTGCCGCAAGTGCCACCGAGCCGAAAAACTCGACGTCTGCGAGATGGAGAAGCTCGAAAAACTCGCCGCCAACCTTGGCTATTCAGAAGTGACCCACGTCCTAGAACTCTACGGACTCTGCCAGGATTGCCGCTAGCGGACTTCGCTCCTATCGTGTTCCGCTTTGACCGCTCGAATGAGGCAAGAGACCTCTCTTTAATCGATGAAGATTAGGGTGTGCGCGTGAACACGCCCTGCCGTCGCTTGCCATCGGACAGTCGCGTTCCTAGGACATCTCGCAATCCTTGCAAGACTTAGACCATTTGGCATTAAGCCAATGACCCGCGATCAGAGCAGCCCCACCCAACGCAGTGAGCAAGATCTCCCAGAGCACCATTAAATCCGTGCCGTGAGAATGGTCATGGTGGGGGTGATGATCGTGACCATCGTGGAAGCCATGCGAATGGTCCCAGCCCAAAACTATCGGGCGAATCAGAAGAAAAATGATCAAACCGACGGCCAGAAGCGGAAAAGCCTGCCAGCGGCCATGCAGACGATAGCCTAAAACGTAGGTGAGAATCGCCAATCCTCCTATCACGGCCACCATCGCCCACTCGAAACTAGGATTCGCCACAAAACTAATCCCAAGCACAGGCAATAATCCTAAAAAGAATGGAGTGGCGATGCAATGAATCGCGCACAAAGTGGAAAGACCCATTCCAAGGCGATCCAACCGAGAAATTCGCAATACTCCTGCCGACGACTTCATGAGAAAGCGAAACTCTCTTTTACTATCATTATAATGCAAGGGATTTGCATTATAACAGCAAAGAATCTGCGCTAACCATCCGTCGCTTCATTTCTATCAGGCGATCGCTCTTCAAATCGGAGCGGCGAGTTCAACTTTCTGCCTGCTAATCCACTTTTCCAAATCGTCCAAAGCGACGAGGTAGCGGGAGTCTTCCCGATCCATGCCTTCGAGCAAGTTGATCGCAGCCGCTGAATAGTCAGTCGGCAAGGCCGTCGGAATCGTTCTTAGCTCTCGCGGATCCATCTCCAGATTGCGGCACATCTCCCGCGCCTCAGTCTCCAGCTCATTTCGCGTCCCACCTGCGGTATCCGTGTAATTGGCATGCTTCTTCCCCGGCTTACTGCTGCCCCCCGCTCCAGCGGAATCCCCACTCTCCTTTTCAATTTCATCTACAGCGTCTGCTCCGGCTCCGCGAGTTTGACGCGCTATCTTAGCAGGATAGCTCTTTCCATCCTTGCCCACCACCATATCGGGATTTTCCAATCCCATCGATTTGCGAACGCGCCGCACCAGTTCGACTGACACTTTGCAGATGTCCGCCAAATAGGCATTCGAACGATCATACCACTCCTCCAATGCAATTTCGCATGCGCGCCTCTTGTCTGCATTCGTCCTATAAACGCCGTTGGTCGCGTTCGCCCCCAATGCGAAGATCAATGCATCCGTACGGCTCCCCTCGCGAACCTCTGCCAGGATTTCATCCTCATCTATTCGCTTTGCCGCAAGGTAGCGATGAAAGCCATCCGCAAGGAAATACTTCGAACCATCGAAGAACGCGATTACGGGAGGAAAGATCTCACCCGATTTCATCGCTTCCGCATAACCCTCAACGGCCTCATCGCTTGTCGCTACCCGCGTCTGGGTACCGCCATAAATATCAACTTCATCCAAAGCTAAACGCTTATCCATTTGTATTTAAAACCTGATTACTGAATTAAACTGAAGACCCAGCCCCCAAACATCGCGGGCTCGATTCAACGAAGCCCGCAAGCTTTTCTGCTTTCCGAATCGCGGCAATGCTAATATCTTCAAGCCTAGATTTCTATGGAAGATCCGAGCTCAACCTCCAACGACTTACTTGAAACCGCCACCTTCGGCGCAGGCTGCTTTTGGTGCGTGGAAGCCATTTTCCTTCGCATCGACGGAATTCAATCCGCTCAAAGCGGTTACATGGGCGGTCGCTCCCCTAACCCCACCTACGAAGAAGTCTGCACTGGATCAACCGGGCACGCCGAAGTCGTTCAAATCAAATTCAACCCCAAAGCAGTTTCCTACACTCAAATTCTTGAGGTCTTTTGGGCGCTCCATGATCCCACAACCCTCAACCGTCAAGGCGCCGACGTCGGCACTCAATATCGTTCCGCGATCTACTACCACAGCGAAGAGCAAAACGCCGTTGCTATGAAGTCGAAAAGCGATGCCGATACCAGCGGTCGATTCGCTTCCGCGATCGTGACGGAAATCTCGCCCGCATCCGAATTCTACCCGGCCGAAGACTACCACCAAGACTTCTACAAGCAAAACCCGGCTCACGGCTACTGCAGAGCAGTCATACTGCCCAAACTAAAAAAGCTAGGAATCTAGGCTTACAGCCTGACTAGCGCAGACAGCAACTTTTAATTTCTTAGTTAAATTCAACCTCAAAAAGTAAAATATCGCCCTCTGGGATTTGAATTCCAGTAGGTACCCATTAACCTTCGTCTTTGCCCTCCAAAGGCAATCCATTCTTGGGAAGCCAGCCCACAGATATCATCTAGACGAATGTTGTACCTTTCCAACTCTTCAGGACTCGCCGTCTGCCTTGCCTTGCTCTTCAGTCAGCCAGCAGTTCATAAGGCCCGAGCGAAGTTTAAAGAGCCTGGATATCCCGACGTAAAATTCTACTCCTCGGAGCATATCGACACCACCACGGGAAGTCGTCTTGTCCTTCAAGATCACGACGGAAGGATGATCTACTCCAGCAACGGAGAGCTAATG
>JBCCZW010000326.1:0-5509 GCA_039186805.1 Verrucomicrobiota bacterium | reverse complement strand
CGGGGCGCGGGCGCGACGGTCGCGTCGCCCCCCGCGGTTTTTGCCTTGTGGGTTTTGGAGGCTGGTGATGTGTTCGGCCGACGGCATATGTATCTGAAAGCGGTTAGATTCGGTAGTTTGTACTCCTTTGGAAGGCTAATCTCGGAGGAAGTGTGTTCTGTAGGTAGGTTGAGGGCGTTTTTGAATCAACTCTTGGCCGCCTTTCGCGGCTTCCATTCCGGATCGAACCCGCTTTGACCTAAAGATTGGTATTAATAATATTTAACTTGGTGAACGGTTTGCTCTGAACGATGGGAAGAGGGTATCTATTGAAAATGGATCGATTTGGCCTGTTTTAGTGTAAAAAACTCGCTGAGGGGCGTTGTGAGATTGTAACACTACGATTAGATTATCCTTAAGCGCTTCTTCTAAGTTCTAATATGACAGCCATACCCATCGTAATCATAGCCGCAGTCGTCATCATGGTGATTTTCTTTCTGATGAGCAAAAAAGCGGCTGCGCGAGATCGCGAAGGCGTTGTGAAGGATGTGTTGAATAAAGATGCTTTCGTGGTCGAGTTCGACGACCAAAAACCTACGGTCGTAAAGTTCTTCGGAATTTCTGCAGCTTCTGAAAACGAGATGTTGGACGAGAAGATTTTCGAATTTTTAAACGAGAATATTCTTGGGCAGCGCGTGCTGGTGAAGTCGATGAGAGTGGATACGGGTGAGGTCGTGGTAGCGGAAATTCGCAGTTTGGCGGGCGAGTATGCGAACGCACTGATCGTGCGTCAGGGATTTGCGCGTTGGTCGCCTTCAGAGGCTCCTAATGACAGGGAATTGATGGAGGCTCAGAATCAGGCTAAGGAGGATAGGTTGGGCGTATGGAATCCTGCGGTACGACAGTTGGCTGAGGAGAAAATGAAGCAGGCCGCGACGGGCGAACTGGATGATTCAGAGGTCGGGGATCAGCAGGAAGAGAAAGAAGCCTGATTGATTGGAGATAGTCTGGAACTAGTTTGGGAAGCCGTCTTGTTTTGAGTTGGGGCGTCTTGCGGGATTTTTGGGATTACTATGGCGATTCAATTGCCGGGAGAAGCGGGAGGGTCTGCTGGAGCTAATTATCAGTGTTTAAGATGAGCCCCTACAGGACGGTCCAAGCGATCGCTTGATTTTAAGAGACTCGGGGAGATTGAGCCTACGAAGGGGTTTTTAGATTCATCACCAAAAGCAGGGTAGGGGCTCTGCGCAGGAATCGCGGTCACCTGACCTGGATTTTTGCGCGGGATATTGGAGGTTTTCTATAGGAGTTGGAGTTTATTCGGGGTTTCCTTGGAGCAGTTTGCTGTGGCTGCGGAAAAAATTCGAGGTTGCTAGAAACAGCTATGGGAACGAGAGTGAGAAGAACTGCAGCATTCAGATTAGCCCCCTATGAGAGTTTGTTTGAGCGATGACCTCGGCAGCGTTTCAAGAACCCGAAGCGGCAGTGCTTCAACCGCTTGCTTAGCTACAATGTGCGGAAATATTCTGCGGCCTGGAGTGCGAGCGATTTCGTGGCTTTTTGCGGTATTTGGATTTTGCTCGTATTCGGTAGCGGAATTGAAGCCGTTTGTTTTGCCTTTCGATGACGAGGCATCGGGCGTCACAAATGTGGGAGCGAGGTTAAACCATAAGCCGGCGGGTAAGTTTGGTTCGGTGGTGGTGGATGGGGAGAACCATTTTTCTGTGGGAAGCGAGCGTATCCGTTTTTTTGGGGTAAATATTACCTCGGCCTCTTGTTTTCCGTCTCATGAGAATGCGGAGAAGGTGGCGGCGCGATTGGCGAAGTTTGGCGTCAACGCGGTGCGGTTTCACCATATGGATAATAACTGGGGCCCGAGTTTGATTGATTACAGTCAGGGGAATTCGCGGAGCTTGCATGCGGGGAATTTGGAGAAGCTGGATTACTTCGTAGCTGAATTGAAGAAGTGGGGGATCTACTCGAATATCAATCTGATCAACTCGCGCGAGTTCATGTCGGGCGATGGACTGCCGAGCGAGATTGATGGGATGGACTGGAAGGCGGGCCATTTGATTGGCTTTTTGTATGAACCGTTTCGGGATTTGGAGAAGGAATTTGCGGCTTCGCTATTGAATCATGTGAACCCTTACACGGGACTGACTTATGCGGAAGATCCGGCAATCGCTTTTGTGGAGGTGAACAATGAGAATGGTTTGTTCCAGCAGTATTTCGATGGGACCTTCGATGGGTGGCCCGATGTATTTAAGAATATGTTACAGTCGGAGTGGAACATTTGGTTGCAGAGCAATTATGCGACTACTGCTGAAGCCGAGACCGCCTGGGAGGCTTTGGATGAACCGTTGGGGACGGAGTTGATATCGAATGGCGATTTTTCGAGCGGGACGAGCGGATGGAATTTGGAGCAGCATTCGGGAGCGGCCGCCAATCTATCGACTGGTGAGTTTAATGGTCGGAATGGAGCGCGACTAGTGGTGACCCAGCCAGGTTCGGCGACTTGGCATGTGCAGTTGAATCAGGGGGGCTTAGGGTTGACGGAGGGGCAGCTTTATACGGTTTCGTTTTGGGCGAGGGCGGATTCGAATCTGAGCCTGACGGCTTCGTCTTCACTGGCCTATGACCCTTGGTCGGGATTGGATTATGGATCGACGGTATCTGTGACCTCGGAGTGGCAGCGGTTTGAGTCGTCATTTATTTCCAACTACACAGATGCGAATACGCGGATCAATTTCAATGGCTTCGGAACGGAAGCAGTCACGCTCTATTTGTCGGATGTGACCTTGAGGCCAGGCGGGGAGTTGGGAACTCTGCCTGAGGGCGAAACGATCGAGGGGGGGACGGTTGCGAATAATAGCATTAACCAGGGTTATACGACGAGCCGGTCTAAGGATTGGGCGCGGTTTTTGTTGTCATTGGAATATGATTACTGGGCGGACATGCATGATTACATTGACGGTGATCTGAACTTCAATGGCTTGGTGACGGGGACTACGATCATGAACAGCCCACCTAGCTCTCAGAAGGAGTATCCGTTTGCGGATGTGCATCGGTATTGGGACCACCCGCAGTTTCCGGGAACAGCTTGGGATCCTAATAATTGGCTGATAAACAATACTTCCCTAGTGAATACGGTGGGCAGTACGATTGCTTGGCTTTCGGGCCAGCGGATTAAGGGCATGCCTTTGACGCTATCGGAGTATCAGCACTCGTTTCCGAATGACTATGGCGCGGAAGGCCCGCTTTTGATTGGGGCTTATGGGTCGCTGCAGGATTGGGATGGTATTTACTTTTTTGCTTACGATGCCCAGAGCAACGATAATTGGGACGGAAAGCATGTGAGAAATTATTTCAGCATGAACGCGCACCCGACAAAGATGGCCAATACTCTGGTGGCGGCGAACCTGTTTCGGAGAGGGGACGTGAAGGCGGCGGAGAATGAAGTGGTGATCAACTTCGATGTGAATCGGGAAATAGAGATTTTGGCGACTCGGGGCGGCGCGTGGAGCGTGGCGAATGCGGAGCATTTGGATGTGGATGAGTCCATTGCGCTCACGAACCGCTTGTCTTTGGATGTTGCGGATGACCCTGGCGGAGTGGATGATCCTCCGTCAGGTCCATCAGGGCCGACTTATCCCTCGGACACGGGCGAGCTGATGTGGGATCTCTCGCAGCCTGGGAATGGTATCGTTACTGTGGATACAGCTCATACGAAATCGGTTGTTGGGTTTGCTAACGGCCGCGATTTCGATTTGGGGGGCGTTAAGGTGGATATTGGCGCGACGGAATTGAATTGGGCGACTGTGGCGCTGACGATGATGGAGGGCAGCTTCGAGAGTCGGACGCAGGGAGGACGTGGCTTGATTGTGGCTACCGGGAAGATGGAGAATACCAATATGCAGTGGACGGACGGGACTCGTACCTCAGTGGGGCCGAATTGGGGGGAGGCTCCGACGGTGGTCGAGGTGATCTCGGCGGTGATCGATTTGCCGTTTCCGCCGGATGCGGTGAGCGTATGGGCTTTGGACGAGGTAGGACAGCGTGGGCAGGCGATTCCGGTGCGGGACAATGGGAGCGGGGATGTCCAATTCGACTTGGGAACCGAGGATACGATTTGGTATGAGGTGGAGATCGCGTCCTCGTATGCGAGTTACGACGAATGGGCTGCTGCAGTCTTCAATGGGGATCAGTTAGCGGATCCTTTGATCAGCGCTGAAGGGGCGGATCCTGATGGTGACGGGATGGTAAACTTGATGGAGTTGTTTTTTGGATACGAACCATTGATTCCTGACGGAGTGGAACGATTGGGAGTGGGTATGACTGCAGGGGATGCGGGGATGTTGGTATCGTTTTTGGTCGATATGGGGAAGCAGGCGGATCCGGGCTCCTTCGCCTTGCAGGTGTCAGCGGATATGGAGAGCTGGGTGGACGTGGCGTTTGACGATGCGGAGAAGCTGATTGGGACGACGGAGGGGAGCTTGAGGTTCCGTCATGAGATTTTGGGGACGAACGATTTGGGTAGTGGGAATTTGTATGCTCGGGTGAAAGGGAGTTTTGGGGAGTAGGTTGGGCTAGGACGACACGGAGGTCGTCTCTCCATGATGATTGCTCTGCTAGGTTCGGGGCGGCGCCCGAACCCCACCTCGTGGCCATCGGGACGATGGCCGCTTCCTGATGTTGGGCTCTGCGGGTTCGGACTGAAGTCCAACCTCCGTCGGGGTTATGCTCGGGCCTAATGGAAGAGGTCGCCGTTTTTGAATCGCCAGAGACTGAAGGCGTTTACGGTGGCTGTTATGAGGAAAAGGATACCGAGCTTAGGGGCGAGTTGGACGAGGCTGGCGTTGGCCCAAAGAGTTTCGGTGAGGCTTTCGACGGACCAGTAGATGATCGTTATCTTGCTGAAGTACTGGATGAACTCGGGCATGATTGATACGGGGAACCAGGCGCCGCCGACGGAGCTCATGACGATGATGACTACGGTGCCGAGTCCTTGGGCTTGTTGGGGCGTTTTGCTGACGGCGGCGAGGAGCATGCCGAAAGCGGTACAGGCGGCGCTGGCGAAGATGACGACGATGAGTAGGTTGAGGAAGTTCGTATAGATATCGACCTCGAAGAGGAGGGAACTGCCGAAGAAGAGGACGAGGATTTGGACGAGGCCGAAGAGCATGTTGTAGAGGTATTTGCTCCACAGGATGTGCGTCCGCTGGAGAGGCATAGAGAGGAGGCGGTGGAACATGCCGGCTTTCTTTTCTTCGAAGAGAGAAGAAGCGGAGGCGTTGACGGCGAAGAGGAGGAACATGATGGCGTAGCCGCCGACCATGCGGGTGACTTGGGGATTCTTTACTTCTTTGCCGACGACTTGTTCGTCTTGGATATCGACGATTTGACTGAGGAGATCGCTGAAGCTCTCTTCCTTTTCTTCTGTATCCGAATTTTGGGTGTCGGTGGAATCGGATGTAGTGTTGCTGAGTTCTTCGAGTTTGCCTTTGAGGTTATCGAGGGACATCATGTCTTT
>JBCCZW010000325.1:0-5543 GCA_039186805.1 Verrucomicrobiota bacterium | reverse complement strand
GGTGGATACTTGGGAAGCGTCGAGGAGTCGTTTATCGGGAAGCTAAAGAAAGGCGACGCGTTTTTGTTTGGAGGGCGATTGTTGGAGTTGGCGAATACGCGCGATATGACGGCCTATGTACGAGTATCCAAAAAACGGAACAGAATTGTGCCTAGATGGCAGGGAGGACGGATTCCCCTTTCTACAGAATTGGCTGAGATACTGAGACGACTCTTGGCCGGGCATTCGGATCTCGGAGACTCGCCGGAGATGAAGAGTTTAGCTCCTTTATTGGAGCTGCAGGCCGCATGGTCAGAGCTGCCGAGGGAAGACGCCCTTTTGGTTGAGAAGACGCGAACGAGAGAAGGTTGGCATTTGTATTTTTTTCCTTTTGCGGGACGGTCTGCTCATGAGGGAATTGGAAATCTGATTGCTTTGAGATTGAGTCGATTGCAGGAAGCGACTTTTCATGTAACGGCCAACGATTATGGATTCGAAGTGTTTTCTAAGCAGGAAGTCTTCGTTGACGAAGAGCGAGTGAGAAATTGGTTCTCTGGAGATAACTGGCAGAGAGATTTGTTGGAAGGCGTTAACGAGGCCGAATTGAGCAAGCGGCAGTTTCGGGATATCGCTCGGATTGCAGGGTTGATTTTCCCGGGCTTTCCGGGAAAAGGAAAATCGACTCGGCAATTGCAGGCTTCGAGCGAGCTGATCTTCGAGGTTCTAAAGAAATACGATTCCGAGAATGAGCTTTTAGCTCAATCTCAGCGAGAGGTCATGGATAGGCAAATTGACCAGGGGCGGATTGCGAGCGCTCTGGAGAGTATTCCTAGAGGTTCGATTTTGATTCGGGAAACGGATAGGCTGACGCCTTTGGCTTTTCCCTTATGGGCGGAGCGCATTCGAGCTCAAACGCTTTCGTCTGAGACTTGGGAGACGCGAGTTCGGGGGATGGCAGAGCAATTGAATCAAGCGGCCGGCAGATCGAGGGTATATGTATGAAGAGAGTGGGCACAGTAGCGTTTGAGGCCGGGGGGCAGGTGTTCGTTGCTTTGCCGGATCGTGGGCTTTGGTGGCCAGAAAGGAAGATGCTTTTGGTGGCGGATACCCACTTTGGAAAAGACGCTGTCTTTCGGCGAGAAGGCGTGCCTTTGCCGCGCGGGACGGATGAAGCGACTTTATCGAGACTGGACCGATTAATTGCGCGGACGAAAGCGGAAAGTCTTTGGGTATTGGGGGATTTTGTTCACGGCGCTGTGGAAAGGGGGGAGGGGTTTGCGGAACTTTTCAAGAGTTGGAGAGCAAGCAGGCCTCAGCTAAAGATGGGGGTGACCCTTGGAAATCATGATCGCTTCCAGCTTGATAAGAGCGTTTTCGACGGGGTCGATTGGGTTGAGGAGATATTGATAGACGGTATATCCTTGAGACATGATCCTGATGGAAGCGGGGATGGATTTGCGATTGGAGGGCATCTTCATCCCGTTTATAGTTTGATGGAGGGCCGTAAAAGCTCAGAGCGTATAACGGTTTTTTGGATACAGAGAGACCGTATTGTCTTGCCCGCTTTTTCCGAGTTTACTGGAGGCGTGAAGATTAAGCTTGAGGAGGGAGATCGACTGATCGGAGCTTTGGATGGGGCGGCGATCCCTTTGAAATGGTTGCCGGAGATGGTTCGAGGCTCTAAGGGTTGAGTTGCCAGGAAGGATGTTGCTTCATTGAAAAATGGATACGTATGATGGATCGAAAGCTGAACGCGAGTATCTGCCGTACGATGGCAGCTTAAGGATGCGCGGCACTGTCTTTTCCGCCCGGGAAGCGGCACGGCTTTACGATCGGCTGATTGCGGAGGTTCGGTGGAGCCGAGATGTGGTGCGGCTCTTTGGGAAGCGTATCGTGACGCAGCGCGAAGTCGCGTGGTTTGGAGACGAGAGTTTTGAATACCGTTACTCTAATGAATCCCGAGTGGCGATGGTCTGGACGCCTTTGCTTAGTGCTTTAAAGGATAAGGTGGAGTCGGTTTGCGGGAGTCGGTTTAACTCGGTCTTGCTGAATTTCTATCACGATGGCAGCGAGGGTATGGGCTGGCATAGTGATGATGAAAAGGAACTGGGAGATGAACCGTTGATCGCTTCTCTCAGTTTTGGAGCAACACGGCGTTTCGATATGCGGCACAAGAAAACGGGCGAGACGGTCAAGGTGTTTCTGGAATCGGGAAGCCTTTGGGTGATGAGCGGGGCTTCGCAGGAGCGGTGGAAGCATCAGGCTCCGAAGCAGCTTAAGATTAAAGAGGGGCGGGTGAACCTTACCTTTCGGCAGTTTGAGTTGGGGGGAGGCTGAGGGACTTCACGCGAAGACGGGGCGACGAAGGCTAAGAGTTAGTTTGCGGCGGCGGGGCTATGGATTTTTTGGGGAGGCTAATTCTATGGGGATGGCGGATTCTAGGGGACCCTGGATGTTTTCGAGGCTGTCGATGAAGATGAGGTTGGGCTCTTGGTTAGGCCATTTCCAGGTTTTGCCTAGGATGTAGTGCTTGAGGGGTAGTTTTTCGGTAGCGGCGGTATGCTTTAATGTGACAGCTGTTTTGATCTCGGAGATGACTTGAGCGACCATACCTTCGGGTGGAGTGAGTTTATGGATACACCACACTTCGTCGCCTACGTGATAGGCAGATTGAGGAGTGAGCGTCCAGCCAGGGGTGGGAGTTTTGAAAGTGATGGCGTGGGGAATGGAGTTGGTGGTGACTTTGGGTTCGGGCTGCGTGGATTGGGAGCAGGCGGTGAGGAGGAGGAAAATGGGGAGTGTGAAATTTGAAATGGTGAATTTGGGCATGGTGAGTTGGATTGGGGGATGCGGTTTTGGTTCCGAGGGATAGGGTGATTGTGGGCTTTGCTAGGTCGGACTTCCATCCGTCGCCCTTTGGGCTATGTAAGACTTGCGAAAGTCCAGCTTCCTTTTGAGGGTAGGCAGAGCGGAGGAGTCAGCGACTCCTCCCTACCTGATGGTGGGCTTGGCTAGATTCGGGGCGGCGCCTGAACCCGACCTCTTATTTGTCTAGTTCTTGGAATCGGGAGAGGGCGATTTCGATTTCGCCCATGATTTCTTCGTTGAGCGTCTCGACGAGTTCTAAGGCTTTGAGGTTCTCTTCTAGTTGAGAACTCTTGGAAGCCCCTAGGATGACGGTGCTGACATTGGGATTCTTTAAGCACCAAGCGATGGCAAGCTGGGACAGGGGCGCGCCGAGTTTTTCAGCGATGGCGGCGAGGTTCTGGAGGACTTCGATGACGCCGTTGGCTTGGAGCCGCTCGAAGATGTCTTGGAGGAAACCTAGATTTTTGTCCGATAGGCGGCTGCCTTCAGGAATGCCGTCGTTGTATTTGCCCGTAAGGATTCCGGATGCGAGGGGAGACCATATGGTGGTGCCGAGACCGATGGAATCATAGAGGCGGGAAAACTCATCTTCCACCTTTTGACGGGAAAGCATGTTGTACTGAGGCTGTTCCATGGTGGGGGGCGTGAGGTTGTATTGGCGGGCAATGGTGTAGGCTTCCATGATCTCGGAAGCGGACCATTCTGAGGTACCCCAGTAGAGGACTTTGCCTTGCTGGATGAGGGTGTCCATGGCGCGGACGGTTTCCTCGATAGGGGTGTTGGGGTCGGGTCGGTGGCAGAAGTAGAGGTCGAGATAGTCGACGCGTAACCTGCGGAGGGCGGCGTGGCAGGCTTCCGTGACGTGTTTTTTGGAGAGGCCGGTTTGGTTGGGTTTGTCGCCGCCCCAGAATACTTTGCTGGAGATCACGTAGGTGTCGCGCGCCCAGCCGAGCTTTTCGATGAGCGAGCCCATTACTTCTTCGGATTGGCCGTTGGCATACGCCTCGGCGTTATCGAAGAAGTTGACTCCGGATTCATAAGCGAGCTTCAAGCAGGTTTCCGCTTCGCTATTGGCGATCTGGTTGCCGAAGGTTACCCAAGACCCAAAGGAAAGGGCGCTGACTTGAAGTCCTGATTTTCCGAGGCGGTTGTAGTGCATGCTGCAAATTTGGAATGTGAAATGTTAAATGGCGAACTGGTTCGAACTGAATACTGATTTCCCATTTCAAATTTAACATTCCACGTTTCTAGGGGTAGCGTTTTTCGTCGATCTTTTCGATGCGGCGAATGTGGCGGCCGCCTTCGAATTCGGTTGCGAGCCAGGTGTCGACGATCTTGAGGGCGAGTTCTTCGCTAACGGTGCGTTCGCCGAGGGAGAGGACGTTGCCGTCGTTGTGGGAGCGGTTCCAGATGGCGAGTTGTTCAGTCCAGCAAACGCCGCATCGGATGCCGGGGACGCGGTTTGCGGTGATGGCTTCGCCGTTACCTGAGCCTCCAAGGACGATACCGCGGTCGTAGTCGCCCGCCGCAACCGCTTCAGCAGTGGGGCGGATAAAATCTGGGTAGTCGCAGGATTCGTCGGAATAGGTGCCGAAGTCTTTGACGGTGTAGCCTAGCCCTTGGAGGTGAGCGATAATGGCTTGCTTGTATTTGTAGCCGGCGTGGTCTGAGCCGATTGCAACGGTGAGTTTGCTCATGGGTTTGGTCTTAGCGGGGGAGGGATGAGGGGCAATAGAATAGTGAATGGTAAATAGTGAATAGTGAATTCAGGTCGGTTTTTGGGGTCGCTCGTTTCTTGGGTTGAGCTATGGAGGGTCGACTGCCGGGGCACTGCCTTTGGCTATTTTGGAGGACTAACTTTGCGGGAGCGAAAGAAAAACCGGCGAGTTTGTCGCCGGTTTTTGGATACGAAAGTGAGTTTACATTTGGGACTATTGGCCGGCGTCGGCTTCCTGTTGTCGGTCCAGGATGCTTTTGGGGTTGATAAGGGCCATGACGCGGCTGCTGGGCATGCCGTATTCTTCGGAGCCGATGCCGATCGCGAGGTTTGCGCCATTGTCCCATTCGATGCGAACGCGGCCGATTACGTCCAGCGGGAAGCGTTCTCCTTGAGCCAGGGAGCCTTGGTAAATGGGTCGCGTAGCGCCTTCGGGAGTGACGGTAACGGATACGTCGCCTTTTGCTATGAGCGTCATTTGGATGGATTGGCCTTGGCTGACTCCGCTGTTGAGGGGTTGGAGGATGGGATCGATGTCAGTAGGCTCTTCGTCGGAGTTGACGAAGAAATTGATGGTGAAGATGACTGCGAGGATGACGATGAGCGCGAGGACGGCGCTGATGCCTATTTTGATGGCGATCTCCTTATCGATATTCTGCCAGAAGGAGGGCTTGTCCTTCTCGGGTTCTTCTTTGTAATCGTCGTCGTTAATGGCGCCTGCGTTGGAGGCGTCTTCTTGGATGAGGGGGCGTTGGAGCTCCATGCGGCCGAGGAACTCGCGGTTGTCGCGTTTGGACATCTTGCCTTCTCCGAGGAGGTGCGCGTTTAAATCGGTGACGACCTTCTCGGAGTTGATTTTCAAATACGACGAGTAGGCGCGGAGAAATCCTCGGATGTAGATTTCGGGGATGTTGATGGAGAAATTGTTGCTTTCGAAGCTGTTGAGGTAATCGCCGCGGATCTTGGTGGCTTCCGACGC
>JBCCZW010000324.1:0-5569 GCA_039186805.1 Verrucomicrobiota bacterium | reverse complement strand
CGACAAAGCGAAAGTCACATAAACGTCGTCACTCTTAGTGCCCATTTTTCCGCCCCCGCAAGCGATTGCGACATACTGCTTTCCATCCGCCCAGTAAGTAGTGGGAGTGGCATACCCTCCAGCAGGTAACTTAATCTTCTTTAGTTCTTCGCCCGTCTTGGCATCGAAGACTCGAAAATACTCATCTTTGCTGGCCGCGATAAAGAGGAGACCGCTTGCCGTAACAACAGGCCCCCCATAGTTTTCGGTACCTGTTGGAGTAATACCCATTTCGCTTAATTCCTCGAACTCGCCTAGAGTCGTCTTCCAAAGATACTCTCCCGTATTCAGGTCAATGGCGTTCAAAGTCCCCCAGGGAGGTTTCACCGCCGGATACCCCTTGGAGTCAAACCATCTCCTGTATCCAGTGTGCGTATACGGTATCGCGTTCGGGTCCTTCGCTTCGGCCTTCTTCTCGGCCGCGGCTTCATCCGCATTTTCGAACAAGAAGCCCGCAACCGCAGCCGCATCGCTTTCAGACAAGTAAGCGAACGGAGGCATCACGCCCTTGCCCGCTCGAATCGTATTGATTGCCTCCTTTTTCGAAATCCGCTTACTTACGCCAAAGAGAGAGGGTACATTCTGTCCGGCGCTGCCCTTTAGATCCGCGCCATGGCACCCCGCGCAATTCTGAAAATACAAGCGCTCCCCAAGCTCCATCCCCTTGTCGATATCCACCATCGTCAGCACCCAAGCCATTTCATTGCCATTGACGTACATAATGCCCTTCGGGTCTACAGCCGCTCCGCCCCACTCGCCCCCTCCATCAAAACCGGGAAAGATAATGGTACCCTCTTCGCTCGGCGGCATAAAGGGCGCGTGAGGCCTGAGCGTCACGAATCTGTCCAGAACTTCTCGATACGTTTCGGGCGTTATATCGGAAAGCTCCTCGACCGTTAAAACCTGCCTTGCAAAGGGCTCAGGCTTCGTCGGCAAAGGCTGACTCGGCCAAGCCTCCTCTTGCTTTAAATCAGAAGGGGGCGTCATAATTTCCTCTATAGGGAAAAGCGGCTCGCCGGTCTCGCGATTGAAAACGAATACATGTCCCGACTTTGTAATCTGGGCCACTGCATCGATCTTCTTTCCCTCACGCTTTACTGTACAAAGGTTCGGCGACGCCGGCAAATCGCGATCCCAGAGATCATGTCTTACAAACTGATAGTGCCAAATTCGTTCGCCAGTGTCTGCAACAATCGCCAATAAACAGTTCGCAAATAGGTTCTCACCCTTTCGGTTACCGCCCCAAAAATCGAAAGATGCCGAACCCGTGGGGGCGAAAATCATCCCTCTCTCGCGATCGACTGTGATGCCCGTCCACACATTCGCTCCCCCGACCCTCTTCCAAGCATCCTCCGGCCAAGTCTCGTATCCAAATTCTCCTGGATGCGGAATCGTATTAAAGCGCCAAGCGAGTTCCCCCGTGCGAACGTTATAGGCTCTCAAGTGACCAGGAGCTGCCTTGCCGGGACCTTCGCCTACTCGCATTGGCATGATGATTAAGTCCTTGTATATCGCTCCCGGCGTATTGGCATGCGTTTGCAAACGACTCGCATCGATGCCCAGATCATTCTTCAGGTCGATTCGACCGCCCTCGCCGAAGGTCTCGACCAACTCGCCCGTCTTCAAATCGATCGCATAAAGCCAATTTTGAACCCCATAAAGAATCCGCTCGTCGTCTCCATCTTTCCAATACGCGAGACCGCGGTTCACGCCAACGCTCCCGTTTCCCTCCTTCTCGAAAGGATCGAAAGTCCACAATTCCTCACCCGTCGCTCCGTCCAAGGCAAACAATACCTTCATCGCGGTCGTTCCATAAAGCGCTCCATCAATCGCCAGAGGATTGCACTGGATCTGAGAACGATTTTCCGGATCTTCTCCCTTCGCATCATAGGTCCAAGCTATCTCCAATCGCTGAACGTTCTTCCGATTGATCTGCTTCAAGGTAGAGTAATGACTCGCCTCAGGATCGCCTAAATAAGCGCTCCAATTCTCGTCGGCAGCAAATAAACTAACACTGGGAAGCAAGGAACAGAAAGCTCCGCAGACAACGGAGAGGGGTATGAATCGCATATTCCCACTCTCCAAAAGTAGTCAGCGAAGCCAAGAGATAAATTGGAGTCTCAACCGGTTCAGACCTCAGCCGGTCAGCGACCTGCGAGCGCCTCGTAACTCATCACAGCATCATTCATGTGTTCCAAGACTGCATCATTCAGTTCATTGGCATGAACCACATCCTCCCCCTTCAAAGAGTCTTTGAATCGCCTCCATGCATGATCGACATCCTCCAGCTTTCGACGGATCACATCTGTATTCAACTTGGAAGAAATCAACGTAGGCATGGTCGCTTCAAAACGATGAATCAATTCGCCCATCTCGCGTCGATAGGCTTCCACAGCCTCCGCATTCAGCGACCTCTGACAGCTCAGATGCAGCTTCATAATCCGCTGAGAAAGCATCCGCTGACGTCCCGCAACATTGATCGTGGAAGAAAGCTCACGCAATTCATCTACGATACGCTTCAGCGACCCAATTCGGGAAATGGATGCTTCGCTAATGGACTTAATCTGATCAGCAACCGCCTCGAAGGCATAAGCGTCACTAGAAACAGAACGGGTCTTCACGGCGATCACGCTCGCATTAATCGAAACGAGTTGAGCCGTTTTCGCTGAACGTTCGATATCGTCGATCTCCTTATTAATCCGTTCTGTAAGAGTCATTGTCAGGTTTAAGATTCTGCCTTCTTCCACAAACAAAGCGTCACACTCTCGCCAATACGGTGCTCGAACGCTCAATTTGTCTACTAGCGCCCGCGTTCAAGCAGCCCGCGCGCCTGTCTCCAAAATTGATTCAAAGCGCTCAAACCCCAATAGAAATTCACAAGTTTTTGAATACACGCTAATAGCTCTTTGAATAATTCTTTTGCCGATTAAAAATCCTTTTCATCTAGACTGGCCCCAAGAGATCAAAAAGACCAGCCGCGCTCAAAACTGCGCAGTCTAATCTTGCAACGGGAAGTAGCGCGAAGCGCATGTCTCTCCAAAACCAAGCAGCGTAATCTGGAAAACGCGATCACTGACGAAACCGCTGACCGCTCGCCTAGGGTTCACCAGAGCTCAGCCCCCACTCCATCTGTAATTTAACATTCCACGTTTCGCATTCCAAATTTCTCCCACCTTGACTTCCTAACCCTTCTCTCCTCCTTTAACCGCTTTCATGCGCATAATGGACCTGAACAGGGAGGGCGGCATCGGCTCCAATTCACTCTATATCGAACTCGGACCCTTCAAGTTCGTCGTCGATGCGGGTCTGCACCCCAAACGCGTCGGCCTCCGAGCAGCCCCTGATTTCACCCAAATTGAAAATGTTGAGCTAGACTTTATCGTCGTCACTCACTGCCACCTCGATCACATCGGCGCCCTACCGCTTCTTCTCAAAAACCGCCCGGACACGCCGGTCCTCATGAGCCACCCCAGCCAGATGCTGGTGGAACGCATGCTTCATAATTCGTGCAATGTCATGAAACGGCAAAAAGCCGAGCAATCTATCCCCGAGTATCCACTTTTCTCACACGAAGAAATCGAAGCCATCGCCGCTCAGTTCGAAATCTGCCCCTTCGAAAAAACCCTCACAGTCGAGTCTGGCGAGGAAGCGCTCAAGTTCACCCTGCATCGCGCAGGCCACGTTGCGGGCGCTGGCGGTTTCGAAATAGAGTTCGCCGATAAGAAGTACTTTTTCACAGGCGACGTCCTCTTCGACGACCAACGCATCCTCGACGGAGCGGACTTCCCCGATAAGAAGAATTACGACACCATCGTCATCGAAACCACCCGCGGCGAAACGGAAAGCAACCCCGAGAAAACGCGCCAATCGGAAGTCGATCGACTCCTCAAGACCATAGTCGACACCCTCCACCGCGGCGGCAGCGTCCTCATTCCCGTGTTCGCGCTCGGGCGTATGCAGGAAATCATTACAATCATTGACATCGCCCGAAAAAACGGCGAAATTCCTCGATGCCCCGTCTACGGAGCCGGACTCGGTCTCGATATCGCCAACTACTTCGACCACATCTCGAAGCGGACCGAACAGCTCAAATTCTCCCGCCGCTCCATCAAGGAGATCGGTCTCAAACGTCCGCCCCGCAATATTCCTCCGGGAAAAGAACCTGCCGAACAAGGCATCTTCATTTTGAGCTCAGGCATGATGGTTGAGCGCACGCCATCCTACAACGTAGCCGCTTCTCTCCTTCATGGCTCCCGCAACACTTTCTGCTTCGTCGGCTACTGTGATCCCGATACTCCCGGCGGCAAGTTACTCGCAGCCGGCCCGGGAGACGAATTCATCTTCGAAGCCATTGACTACCAAACGAAAATCCGAGCCCAAATCGAACGCTTTGAGATGAGCGGCCACGCCGATCGGGAGGAAATCCTGGACTTCGCTCTCGAAACCGGCGCGGAAACCATCGTCCTCACCCACGGCGACGAAGGAGCCCGCCAATGGTTCGCCAACAGACTAAAATCCGCCCGCCCCAGCGCCCGCATCATCGACCCTAAGCCGCTTAAAAGCTACGAAGTATAGAATTCTCTGCCCTCGTCCTCTAGGTCCCACGCAGCGAGACCTTACCCTAAAAAGTTATTCACACTCTCCCCTTGCTCCTTGCCTCCCAGATACCCTTGGGCGTGAATTCCTTCCGTGCTAGACTCAGATCCCCGCATAAAACTTTCCGTCTTCGAGGGCCCTCTCGATCTTTTGCTTTTTCTCATTCGAAAGCACGAGATCGACATCTACCACATCCCCATAGAACTCGTCCTCGACCAATACCTCGAAATTCTCGACCAGATGCAGGAGGTCAAACTCGAGATCGCAGGCGACTTCTTCGTCATGGCCGCTACGCTCATGGAGATAAAGAGCCGCATGCTCCTACCCAAGCAGCAGCGAACCGTTTCCGAATCTGAAGACGATGACGACCTAGACCCTCGCTGGGAACTCGTCCATCAGCTCCTAGAATACAAAAAGTTCAAAGAAGCCGCAGACGCCATAGATCACCTTTCAGACAGAGCGGCCCGATTCCTCACTCGGGACTACAATTCTGTCAACAAAGCCGAAGCGCCCATCCGCCCGCTCAAACCCGAGGACAAGATCAGCGTTTGGAACTCCTACAACACGATCCTCCGCCGTCTTTCAGAGAAACTCGTGGTCGGCGAGATCCAGGATGACACCATAACGGTCGTCGATCAAATGGAAGTCCTACTCGAAAAAATCCAAACCGATAAGGAATTCGAGTTTTCATCGATGTTCGAGGGCGTCTGCAGCCTCAAAAGGTTGGTCGTCACCTTCATCGCCATCCTCGAGCTCACCCGATTGAAACGGCTAAAAGTCGTCCAGAACGCAGCCTACACCGACTTCATCATCTCCCGCGCGGATTTGGATTTAGCAGACGCTGAGGGGGACGAGACGGAAAACGAGCTTGAAACGCCCCTAGTTTGACTCACGTTAAAGGCGTGAGAAACGAAAATGTAAAATCAGCTCATCT
>JBCCZW010000323.1:0-5578 GCA_039186805.1 Verrucomicrobiota bacterium | reverse complement strand
TGGCAAACGAAGCGATCATCACAAATATCGAGAAGCCTATGCCAAAGGCCCTGCGTTTTACATGGAGTTGCTTGGCCGGATTGGTCGCCTTCATGAGGCATCCAGCTCTCTGCTAAGCAGATCGCTTTTTGTCATTTTGGAAATACCTTAGGCCCGCGAATATCGTGTGTGGATCCTGTCTGAAAAAGGGCTTGGAATCTTTTTGTGGGGTGTTCAGATTCGTCGTCTGTCAAAAATGTCGGGCCATGGCGCAGCCTGGTTAGCGCGCTTGTCTGGGGGACAAGAGGTCCCGAGTTCGAATCTCGGTGGCCCGACCATTTTTTAAGTTTTTGTGTTTTGTGTGCCCCGCTAGTTAGCGGTTTTTTAATAGGTGTGGAAGAGAAGCGATATCCTAAGATTCGATTGGCGGAACCGGCTATCTTGCTGATGGGGATTTTGGCTTTGGCGTCTCGCTTTGCGACGAAGGGGCCAGAGGGACCGGACATTATCGGCTTTGATAAGGTGGCTCACTTTTTTGTCTTTGGATTGATGGGGACGCTTTGGTTTCGGTTTTTCGACGGGGAGCTGAGGAGTAAGAAGCGTTTCTTGCAGGCTTGGGCTTTGGTCGCGGGCTGGGGTTTGTTGGATGAGACTATCCAAGCGATGAATCCAGCACGGAACGCGGATGCTTGGGATTTAGTGGCGAATGCTTCGGGAGCATTCGTGGCGATTTGGGTTTATCGGGGATGGAGTTTTTATCGGCGGGTCTTGGAGACGCCGGTTAGGGATTTGGCTCGGGGTAAGTTGATGGTTGAAGATTGTGTGGTTTCACGCGAAGACGCGAAGTCGCGAAGCGGATGAAGGAGGGCTTTGGGATCTGGAGGGTTTGTGCAAGGATGGGCTCTTCACTGATTTGAGTTCTTTTTATTGTCGCCTGACTCCTGATTCTGGGGCTTGATTCTTTGGGGGTGAGGGACTTGGGTTGGGGGTGATGAGTGGATCTGTTGATATTGCCCGTATAAAGGAATTGCGTGATGAGATCGCGAGGCATGATGAGCTTTATCATCGGCAGGCGAAACCCGTGGTTAGCGACTTCGAGTATGATCAGCTGAAGGAGGAATTGGCGAAGTTGGAGGCAGCGAATCCGGAGCTGCCTTTGGTGGAGTCGCCTTCTATGAAAGTGGGGGACGATCGGCGTCAGGGTTTCGAATCGTACACGCATCGTTTGCCGATGCAGAGCCTCGATAACACGTATTCGAAAGATGAATTCTTTGATTTTGTGGAACGAGTGGAGAAGGGGTTGGAGCTGGAGGGACCGCGCTTTGTGGTGGAGCCGAAGATTGATGGGGTGGCGGTGAGTGTGACCTATGAGAAGGGAAAGATGGTTCGGGCGGTGACTCGGGGGAATGGAATCGAGGGGGATGATATTACGGCGAATGCGTTGTTTATCGAGGAATTGCCGCGGCAGTTGAAGGGGAGTGGGCATCCGGATGTGGTGGAGATTCGGGGTGAGATCTTCATGAAGAATGAGGAGTTTGATCGTATCAACGCGGAGCGCCGGGCAGCGGGTCAGGAGGAGTTTATGAATCCTCGAAATCTGACGGCGGGGACGGTTAAGATGTTGGATACAACTGAGGTGGCGAAGCGGAAGCTGAATGTGGTTTTGTATGCTCAGGGTTTTTGCGAGCCGGATGCGGCTCAGTCGCAGTGGGGGTATTTTGAGAGGCTGGTTGAGTGGGGTTTGCCGGTGGTAGAGAAGAATTGGCGAGTCTCGGGGGCGGATGAGGCTTGGGCGGCGATTGAGGAATTGGATGCCTTGCGGGAGAGCTTTACGTATCCAACGGATGGAGCGGTGATTAAGGTGGATGGTTTTGATCAGCAGGATATTTTAGGGGCGACTTCAAAGGCGCCGCGCTGGGCGATCGCGTTTAAGTTTGCTGCGGAGCAGGCGGAGACGCTTTTGGAGCGGATCACGGTTCAGGTGGGTCGGACGGGTGTTTTGACGCCGGTCGCTGAGTTGAAGCCTGTTCAATTAGCGGGTACGACGGTATCCAGAGCGACCCTACATAATGAAGAGGAGATGGCTCGTAAGGATGTGCGGGTAGGCGACGCGGTGATTATCGAGAAGGCGGGGGAGATTATTCCGGCGGTGATCAAGGTGTTGACGGAGAAGCGACCGGAGGGGAGCGAGGCCTTTGTATTTCCGAAAGTGTGTCCGGAGTGTGGAACGGAAGTGGTAAAGTTTGAAGGGGAGGTGGCGATTCGCTGCGTGAATAAAAACTGTCCGGCTGTCGTGCGCGGGCGTTTGGAGCATTTTGCGTCGCGGCTTTGCATGGATATTGAGGGTCTGGGTGAAGCGGTAGTCGAGCAGGTGGTGAGTCGGGGCTTGGTTTCGAGCGTATCCGATATTTACCGACTGACGTTCGAGCAGCTCTTGGAGTTGGAGAAGTTTGCAGAGAAGTCGGCTCAAAATTTGGTGGATGCGATTGCGGCGTCGAAGGGGAATGAGCTTTGGCGCTTGCTGCACGGTTTAGGGATTCCGCAGGTGGGGGCGTCGGCGGCGAAGGATTTGGCGAAGGAGTTTCGCTCGGTACAGGCTTTGCGTGAGGCGAGTGTGGAGCGGTTGGTTGAAGTCGACGGAATTGGGGAGAAGACGGCGACGGGGATTGTGGAGTACTTTGCGGATGAGGATCAGGCTCGGGTGATCGATGAGATGTTTGAGCTGGGAATGAATCCAGAGGCTCCGCCGGAGTTGGATGCGAGCGCGGCTTTGCTAGTCGGTAGTGTTTTCGTGATTACGGGGACCTTGCCGACGATGAAGCGCGAAGAGGCCAAGGCTTTGATTGAAAGCAAAGGCGGCAAGGTGACGGGCAGCGTGAGCAAGAAGACGAATTACCTTTTGGCTGGGGAGAGCGCGGGGTCGAAGCTGGCCAAGGCGGAGAAGCTGGGGGTCGAGGTGATTGGGGAAGAAGACTTGAGGGGGATGATTGGGGAGTAGAGCTCTAGGTGGATAGGCTGTCGCTTTTTAGTCTGTAGGGATGGTGGGCTTTGGAATCATCGGACTCACGTCCGATGCTACTGATGATGGGCACAGTATGGAGTAGCGGGCCGCTCCTCCCTACTAATGGGGACTAATTGCTAGTCGCCCAAAGCTACCCTTACATTCCTGGGCCTTGGATTTGTTTTTGGAGTTCGATCTGGAAGGCTTCGATGTCTTCGGGTTCGGGCTGGTAGCCTTCTTGGTCGGGGTCTAGGCCTAGTCGGCCGTAGGGATCGACGGTCCACGTGGCGTTTTGGCCGTCGCTAAATTTGACGGTGCCGCTGAGGGCGGCGCCGGGCGTTTTGATGCGATCGACTTCGACGGAAACGCCGCTTGCTCCGCCACCCACTTCGTCGATGAGCTCGGCTTCGGCGGGAGCTGAGGTCTGATCCTCGACTTCTTCTTCCTTTGGGGTGTTGTCGACGATGTCGAGATTGAGGTCGTCGATGAGGAAGCGGGTGTCCATGTAAGTCATCGGGGTTTTGAACTCGTCGTTGACGAGCTTTTGGATGTCGGCGATGGAAGCGCCTTCGGCGAGTTTGGTGGCGATGATTTGCTTTTGTTCGTCGGAGAGACTCATTTGAAATTTTGAATGGTGAATTTTAAATTGTGAAAGTGACGAGCTGTGGAGGAGTGAGCAGTGATTTGAGGTGGGCGTCAAGGGTGGGGGATTGTGAGGATGGGCTTTGTGGGTCGGACTGAAGTCCAACCTCCTTGATGGTTCTGGGGTCGGAAATCTTCCGACTTTTGCTACGTTTTGCTTTTGGGTGTTGGTTCGCTGGTCGGCGGCAGGATGCCGCCGCTCCGGGGTAAAGAAAAACGCCTCGGATGGGGCCGAGGCGTGTTTTAGTTGTTTGAGAGAAGTGGGGGTTTTTTATTTTTGGTTGAGAGCGGCGCTCTCTAGGAAAGGGGTGTTCTCATTTAGAAAGCTGCGCTTTTAGGTAGTCGACGCTGTGCCGGACGGAGTCGTCTTGGTCGATGAGGTTCTCTACTTGGCGGCAAGCATGAATGACGGTGCCGTGGTCGCGGCCTCCGAAGGCTTCGCCGATTTCCTGTAGGGAGTGCTTGGTCAGATCGCGGCTGAGATACATGGCGATTTGGCGGGGCACTGCGATGTGGTTGGGGCGGCGTCGGCTGAGCATGTCGGAGTGACGGAGCTCGAAGTAGTCGGCGACTTTCTTTTGAATGGTATCGATGGTGAGCTGCTGTTTGGCAGCTTCCATGAGCACGTCGGCGAGGAGCATCTCGCAGGTCGCGATGTCGAGGGGCTTCTTCGTAAGGGATGAGTAACTACATACCTTGATGAGCGCGCCTTCGAGGCGACGGATGTTCTTGGCGATGTGCTCGGCGATGAAGGTGAAGACTTCATCGGGTACTTGGAAGTTGTTTTGTTCGGCTTTCTTGCGGAGGATGGCGACGCGTGTCTCGAAGTCGGGCGCTTGGATGTCGGTGACGAGGCCCCATTGGAAACGGGAGACGAGGCGGCTTTCGAGTTTTTGGATTTCGTTGGCCGGGCGGTCGCTGGAGAGGAAGATTTGCTTTTGCGATTCGAAGAGGTCGTTGAAGGTGTGGAAGAACTCTTCTTGGATGCGCTCTTTGCCGCTGAGGAATTGGATGTCGTCGATGAGGAGGACATCTACGCTGCGGTAGCGTTGGCGAAATTTAGTGAGGGTGTTTTCCTGGATGGCGCTGATGAACTCGTTGGTGAACTTCTCGGAGGAGAGGTAGACGACGCGAGCATCTGGGTTGGCGCTTTGGATGTGGTGGCCGACGGCGTGCATGAGGTGCGTTTTGCCGAGACCAGTGTCTCCGTAGAGGAAAAGAGGATTGTAGGCGCCGGCGGGAGCGTGGGCGACCGCGATGGAGGCCGCGTGAGCGAGCTGGCTGTTGTTTCCGATGACGAAGTTCTCGAAAGTGTTGCGCGGATTGAGGTTGGCCTCGAAGCCGTCGCGCTTGGCTTTGGCTTGAGCGGCGGCCCGGCGCGTTTCCGCGCGGGTGGCGAGGGTGGGTTCGGCTGGAGTTTCGACAGGAGCGACTTCTTCGCTTTCCAGGGCTTCGACAGCGCTGTCGTGGTTTTTCAAGGACACGGTGACAGGATGTCCGAGGAAGCGCTGGAAAGCAGTCGACAGGAGGTCGAGGTAGTTGTCGTTTATCCAGATGGCCGAAAAATCATTGCGGACGCCGAGAATGACATCGGTTCCCTCTGCTTGTAGGCAGGATACGTCGGAGAACCAATTCTCGTAAATGTCGCGGGGCAGCAGCTCGGATAGTTCTGCTTTTACTTTTTCCCAGATTTTTGAGGACTCTAAAGTTTGTGGCATTTGCTTTTGCTAGAAACGTTGGGCGTTATTCACATCTGAGTGAGACCTTTCGGTCTAACATCGTTTCTTGCAAAGAATCTGGGGTGAGGAGCCATGACTGGAAAGCGGAAATTTTTCGATTTTTGGGGCCTTCAAGGACGAGTTTCTTAAGTGATTGCTTTTAAGAGACTTAGTTTAAGTTATTGGCTTCGTGATGAGATTCCTTCGGTGTAGAAAGTGATGTTGATCCTTCCTAGTG
>JBCCZW010000322.1:0-5582 GCA_039186805.1 Verrucomicrobiota bacterium | reverse complement strand
GTGCATCCTCTCCTGTGTTTGCGTTATCTTCAACCTCAGGCGTTACACTCAGGAGTAATCCTTGCTCAGTGATGAGCCAGCCCCCGGCGACCCATATGTCTATCATTAATTCGTATATAGAATTATCCATATTGAGAAAAAAGGAACGCTATGGCTTTCGTTGTTTTAAGCCTTCTCTTTGGGGAGCGAATTGATGAAGGCGACCCCCGATTTCTCCATATCGCCGATGAGCGATCCCGCCCGCCTGGATAATATAGCGTGCATGATTAGGGCGGGGATGGCGACGATGAGCCCGAACTCCGTGGTGATAAGCGCTTCGGAGATGCCCGAGGAGAGGGACTTGGCATCACCCGTGCCGAAGATGGTGATCAGTTTAAAGGTATTGATCATGCCGGTAACCGTACCCAAGAGACCCATGAGCGGTGCGGTGGCCGCCGTCACTGCGATGAAAGGCAGTAGGCGATTGATCTTGGGCTTTGTATCCAGCATCTCCTCATAAAGAATCTCTTCGACGGTTTCTTTGTCTTCGAAAATGTTCTTGGTACCGGCCTGAAACATTTTGCCCAAGGGGCCTGGCATGGAGTTAGCAATTTTAATCGCTTCGGGTTGATCGGCCTCTTTGATAGAGGAGAAGAGCTTGCCGACCTCTTCGGTCGAAGGCTTCTTGATCGTGTAGATTTCGAGCGCTTTGAAGCAAGCGACAGCCGTTGCGAGAAGAGCGAAGGCGAGGATGGGATAAACCCAGATGCCGCCCTTCGCTATATGTTCGGGTATGGTTTCTTTGGTGGAGGCGAGGGCAATCGCGTTGCCGATGGTCGAGTCCACAGGAAGGGCGCCCGATTTGCTGCTGGCCAGGCCTGCGATCATTTCGGCTGAGGCGGGAGAGCCCGCTTCAACGACGTTCGGTTCGGACGACGCTCCTCTCTGAGCGATACCGGCCATCGAGCTCTCGCTCGAACTGAAATAGGTGACGGGTCCATATAATATAAAAGTACCTTTTTCAAAAGAGCCGTTTGGCAATATGGCTTGGCCTTCAATGGTGTCGCCGCCGACGAGCTTCATGGCTCTTTCCAAGCCAAGCGTCATAATTTCCGCCTGTTGTTTGAGCCCTTCCGTTTCCTCTTCATCAGATGCGGTAAGCGAGGCTTCGATAGTAGGAGATAAGCTGGCGAGTTCGGCGATAGAGGCTCGGGTTTCAAGGCCTCTTGCATATTCTAGAAGCAAATTGGAGACGAATTCGAGCTCCTCTCGACGAGCGTTTACCAGTTCCTCGGTTTTGGTGAGATCGAAGGAACGGTTCTCCTGGAGGCGTTCGACGCGCTCTGCTTCTTTGGCCAGAGTTTTCAACTCCGCTTGGAGTTCGTTCAGTTCGCGCGAGAGAGGTACTTTCTCATCGCGAATCTCTTCTCGAATTTGCGAGAGCTTGGTGAGGGAGTTGGCCAGTTTGGATTCTATTTTCGAGTCCGCATCGTCCAGGCTTTGAGCAAACACCGCCGCCGGAGAAATGAGAATCAGCAAATTGGATACAATTTTTTGGAGAAGTTTCATGTCAAATTAGTCAGGTTCGTCTCAGCGGATGAAGGCGGGAAGATTTATGAATTCTGCTTGGGCGGTCTGTTGGTAAACGGCGAGGAGCTTCTGGATGTCGGGGGCGAGCTCCGTGTTAGTCGTCCATTCCCAGCCATCTGATCCCGGGCTTCCGTAGCCGGCGGTGATGCCTTGCGTGTCCACGAAGTAAGCAATCGCTAGTCCGAAATAGAGGGTGTGGACTTCTACGTTTTGGCCTTCGCCCACGTCTCGAATCTCGCTGAGGTAGGTAACGCCTGAATTGAATTTGTCTACTTGCGAGAGAATGCCGACTACGTTTTGCGTTCTTTGGGAAAGCGATAGTCTGGTTTTTTCGGAATCCTCTGGGATTCGCGCTATAAGCGGTTGTATCTCCTGCTTGAAAGGCTCTGGAAGTTGGGGGATGAGTTCTTTAATTTTCTCTTCGGATGCGGCGATGATAACCGAATAAGCGTCGGCCGCTTCCCCTAGCGCCTCGCTTTCCGCCGTTATCTCTGCTCGCTTTTCGTCGGCCGCAGAACTCAGTTCCGCGGCGCTGTCGATCTTCTCCTGGAGAGACTCCTTGTCGGTTTGCATAAGAGAAATCATGTCGGTCAAGACGGACTTCTCGGCCTCCCATTCGGTGGCTTCTTCGCTAATCAATCTCTCGGTCTCCATCCACTGTAGGATTTTGGTCTCGACGGTCGTCGCGTCGATTTGGGCATATCCTGAATGCGCTATCGAGAGGGCTCCCAGGGCGAAGAAAGTTGAGAGAGAAGGTACGTTTACCATGAGCGCCTTCTAGCTATCCTCGTGCCACTTATTTGCTTATAGAGGACTTTTTCGAAACTAAGATAATCAGCTGCGGAATGACCGTCGCTTTGGCGCTGGTACTGCTTCTCGCAGTATCGTCGATGCGTCAAGGCGGTACCAAGAGAGCGGTTCGAATTCCATACGCTATAGCTTCTGTGGCGAGCCTCTTGGCGGTTACTTTTTTTGCGGGGGCGTGCTCGCCCCAGACCGAAGAGTCCGCTCGCCAATTGATCCTACAGACGAATTGGGCGCCTCAACCGGAGGATGGCGGCTTTTATCATGCGCAGCGAACGGGGATGTTTGAGGAGAAGGGTATTTCGATGAAAGTGCGTCCGGCTTCTGCGGGCATGAATATTTATACCACTGTTGCAGCCGGCGATGCGGATTTCGGGATTTCCGTTTTGGCAAAAGTCCTGGTGGCGGTGGATCGCGGTTTGCCTTTGAAGGTGATTAGCTCCTATCGCCCCGCTTCTTTGCGAGTGCTGCTGGCGCACGCGGAAGATCCGGTCGAAAGCTTTGAGGATTTAGACGGTAGGTTGATCAAGGCTCGGGGAGAGGATCTGTGGCTGAAGTATCTAATAAGCGAATACGATTTGGACCTACGCATTTTGCCGCATGATTTCGGGATAGGGCAGTTCGTTGCGCGGAAAGATCTGATCCAGCAGGGTTTATTGACGAGCGAACCTTTCACTTTGAGAGAAAAGGGAGTGCCGGTGAAAGTCCTCGAGCTCAAGGAGGCGGGTTGGAAAAATATGGAGGTGCTGTTTTGTCGGGAAGAGCTTTTGGAAGCGGATCCGGATTTAGTTTCTCAAGTCGCTTCGATTTGCGCGGAAGGGTGGCGAGGTTTTTTGAGCGAGGCTTCCGCGGAAACGCTCCTCTTTCTCGCGGAGGAGAATCCTGCTCGTTCCATTGAGTCGATGCGATGGGCAAAGGAAATTCTGGCGTCTAAATATAAGGCGGCGCTAGAGGAGGGAGAGGACTGGCTGGGGCCTGTAGACTTGGAGGCGGCGCAGGGTTTTGCTGAAAGTCTCAAAGAGATGGGAGCGCTGAGTGAGGGCTTTGAGTTGGAGTCTTCATTTTGGAGCGATTAGAGCGCGTTCCCATCTTCTATCTTCCATCCTCATCTTCTATCTTCTATCCCAAAAACCTGATATTAGACTGGAGGATGGAGTGATGGGCATTGGGTGGATGGAAGATGAGGATGAAGATGGAAGATGAAGATGGAGGATAGAGGAGATTTGCGTGGGAGGGTGAGGAATGGCTTTATGCGTTGGGCGGTCGTCTCGTCTTAACCTTTTGCGAAATTCTCTTGAATGAAATCATGTCATGGCGCCGAACCTTCCGGGGCTGAGGAGGCCGTGAGGGTCGAGCTTTGCCTTCATATCCAACTTCGCTTTGAGGCGATCCGGATTCAGTTTGCTGCCGATGAAGGGGTCGTGACTGTTGAAGCGGAGGATGCCCATTTCGCGAAGGGTTTGTAGGCTGGCTTCCAGATGACTTTGTCCTTTGTAGGGAAAGAGAATCGAACTTTGCATGAAGAGCTCTGTGTCGGTTCGATGAAAGTCTGCTTGGATAAAAGAAGAAGCGTCAAGCTGCTCTCGGATTCTGTCGAGTTCGGCGGCCCAGTTTTCGATGGACAGAAAAACCGATACGGAGGCCAAGCGTTTGTCGGCCTTCATCGCCCAGAGTAAACTGTGGCCTTGGACAAAGTCGGAGAGCATCGGGCTTCGCCTGGGTTCTTGGTGCGGGATATGCAGGGGGACCGTGTATCCGTTTTTCTCGATACGGTCTTTCAAGCTTGGCCAACCCGCGGTAGAGACTTCCAGCAATAAGGCGTGCTGATCGTCTGGCAGATGTTTGCGGATGGGTTGGCAATAGCTGGGCAGCGGGTCCTCTAAGAAGCACATGGTCCGCAAGGGAATCGATCGATCTAGAGCGAGCTCCTTGGCGAATGAGAAAAGGGCATGGAAATCCTCTGCGCAGACAACGGCTTGTTCCCAAGAATCCTTCGGAGCCAGTTTGACTTTGACCGCGGTGACGAGCGCGACTGAGCCAAAGGAATGAATGAGGTCAGTTGCCGCGTCGCCTTTTAGATTCATTTCTTTGGGCTCCGCCTCGATAGTGAGAATGGAAAGCTCCCGAATCATTTGATTGTGCTGGAGGAGTCCGTGTTTCATTCCGCCAATCCCGCCTGAGCCGCCTATGGCAAAACCGGCGATGGTTGCCTTGGCCCAGGTGGAAGGATAGCAGGGCATCTCGAAACCCTTTTCGCGAGCGGCGTCTTCGATGGTCCGGCAGCGAGTCCCCGCTTGAGCCCAAATCTCGTCTCCCTCGAAGGAAACGATTTTGTCGAATGAGCTGAAGTCTATTAGCAGGCCCCCGCAAAGAGGGACGGCTTGGCCAAAGTTGCCGGTAGCGCCGCCGCGAAGATGAAGGGGAACTTCGTGTCTGAATGCTAAGCCGACGACCTCTCGAAGGGTAGGCGTGTCGCGAACTTGATAGACCGCGTCGGCAGACTTTTCAGAAAGATCTTCTTCTAGCTTAGGAGAGAACCAATAGTAGTCGCGCGATCGTTTTTTAACGGCGGTTGGCTCGAAGATTATTTGATCAGGCGGGACCGTCTCGGAGAGAGCATCGACGAATTCTGTCGGCAGCGGCATCGTAGTTGGTTCTAAACTACGAGAGTTTGTTTGATTTGCTGGGGTTGGGCTCGCCGACTTCATCCGGCATTTTCACCGGATCAACTTCGTTGGCGCGGTATTCGATGGTCTCGGGAGATTCGTATTCCTCGTAGCGCGATCGGTAGACCTCTTTTTCGCCGTGCTTTTCTAGGATTTCCATCATGATGCGGCGAATCAGCATTCCGGGTCGGTCGGATGCCATATGCAGCTCGGCGCGGCGGGTTTGGTCGATCGGTACATCGGGGTCGCAGGACTCAAGGATGTGGCGGTCTTCTAAGGTGACGCGGCGATCGAAGGCTATGACGCTCTCGGCGGACACTTCCTCTTCCGTGTCGTTGCGGTAGACCCATTGGCAGAGTTGCATGCGACCATCCGCGATGGGCGTGGCGCAGGTCACTATAGAATGGATGAGTCCGCCCGGGTAATGAATTTTCGATTTCCGAATGGTTGGCGGATAAAAGTCGGTGCGAGTGGTGCGAAGGGTGACGTCGGCTTCCTCGCCGGTAACGCTGCGGTCGACTTTGGTATTATCTACGCGGTTCT
>JBCCZW010000321.1:0-5586 GCA_039186805.1 Verrucomicrobiota bacterium | reverse complement strand
TGGACGACGCGCTTTTGCCCAGTTGGAAGAGGGCAGCCAGGTTTTCGAAGATGAGGACGTGGTCCTTGTTGCGGGCTTCTTCAAGGATTCCCATGAGGCGTTGCTCCCATTCGCCAACGTAACTCATGCCTGCGATGAGGCGATTGGCGTGGATTTGCCAAAATCCTTTTCGATAAGCGTGTTTGAGACGCTTGGGCCGATCGGATAAAATTCGAAACACCGCTTCCTCGAGAATGCTCGTCTTTCCGGACTTTGCTTTTCCAAGGAGCATGAGCGGCTTTTTCGCTCCTTTTTCCAGCAGTTGCATGAGGCGTTCGACAAGGTCGTCTCGACAGTAGGCTCGCGAGAAATCTTCGGGAAAACGGTCGACAAGGGATGCGCCTACTTTGTGCAGTTCAACGTATCCATCGCCTACTGACGAGCGGTTGATTAGGCTGAAGTCGTTGTTAGCCGCCTTTGGTGGCCGAAGTCTAGACGCTTCGGGTACATCGACTTCCAGGTAGTCGATGAATGCGTTTTTGCCGAGGCGCAGCTCTCTTTGAGGCAGAGAATCTGGGTCCTCCTTCTCCATCTGGTAGAAGTACTTGTGGAGGGCCGCTTGAACGGACTGCTTCTTGTTTTCTTTGGGAGGATTGTAGATTAAAAAGTCTTTGCCGAGATGCGGGATCAAGGTGGCGGCGTTTCCGAAGGCGGGAAATTCGAGGGTGAAGAGATCATAGTTTAAGGTTGAGCGCCTGAGGTGGCAAGCGCCGTTGACGCGACCTGGCTTTAGCTCGGGAGAGTAAGCGAACTGCTCTATGTATCCATGGTCGGGGTACGATTTTCTGTCTCGGAAGAAACGTTTTATGCTGGTTCGAAGTTCGGTGTAGAGGGAAGCGAGGGTGGTTCCGGCAGCTTCGAAATCGGGGGCGAAGATGGCTCGCGCCTTGTAGTTCGTTATCGTGACTTCCGTGCCGTCTTTTCGTTTTTTACGCCGCTCCGACTTGTCGATCATTAAAGGGAACTGGATGATCATCGTATGAACTCCTCCAATCTAGCGGCATAGCTCTCTTCGAGGAGTTTGCGATAGTCCTCGCTAAGGTGCGTGGTGGAGGTCTTCCAGATCGCCTTTTCGGATGAACGGTGGAGATGTCCGGAGTGAAGAGCGATTTGTCGTTTGTCGTAGTTGAGAGTGATATTCGCTCGCTCCTCCGCTTTCCCTGGGAAAAATTTGTAGTAACTGGTGGAAAAACGTCCTTCTTCGCGAGGAGTGTAACTTGCCAGGGAGCACATGGACGACTCTATCTTGGCGAGGCTCGATTTTTGGTCTCGAACCAATTCGACGAATCCGAACTCTCCCTTGAAGAAAGGCCATGCATAGGGCATCGAAATCTCGATTGCGAGTCCTATAAGACAGGGGTCGGAGTGTAGTGAATCATCTATTACGAGCTCTTCGATGGGCCTAGACTGAGGTTCGACGATAAGCTCCTTTTGAGATCGCGTTTCCCAACGGAGTATTTGCTTTTTATTCTTACCCGATTTTGCGAGGTCGATGTCGTTGAGGTCGGGTTTGCCTGATTCGTCTATTTCCGGGTCGAGCAGGAGGGTTGCGAGTTTCGTTTTCGCCTCGGGAATCTGTTTTGCGATGTTGGCATAGAGCTCCAGTAATTGGATACGATCTGAATCGCTTTTGCTGTAGATTGCGATGGTCGCGCGATTTGGCTTATCATAGGGAAATGCATGAAGCTTCTCCAGCAGGGAGCGCTGTTTGGATTGCAGTCCTTCGAGCGTGGAGTGGGCTTCTTTGGGGATGCTCTTGTCTCGATAGTATTTAAAGAGAACGGCTTCCTCACGAGAGAGGATTTCTTGGTGGAGATTTTCGACTTCGGACTGTATCGATTGATATCGGTTTCGCAGGGTTTCGTCCTGCGGGTGTTCCTGGAGTTTCCTGCGGTCGAGGATGAAGAGTTTGTTGCTTATCTGCTGATAGAATGAGCTTTGGACAATCGTTTGCGATTTACGTCTGAGCTCGGTGGAAGCGTCAACTGTTCGGGCGACGGAACCCTTTTTGGCGTGGTCGGCGGCGTCCGTTTTTTCTAGCTTGAGGGATATAGGAGCGTCTCCTTCCGCAGCGGCTACGGTAATTCGGTAGTCGTTGCCGCGTTTGCTTGTATTCAAAATATCGGCAAGCGGAGCGAGTAGGCGCTTGGCAATTGCCCTCTTTAAGGGACGCGCTCCATAGCGAATGTCGAAGCCTTGCTCAGCGAGCGTGGTTTTGAGACTGGGTTCGAATTGGAGCTGTATGTTTCTGCTCAATACGCCGTCTCGTTTGAGTAGGGCATCCAGCTCCATTTGGGCAATTGATTCTATTTGCTCTTTGTTGAGAGATTCGAATGGGATTACCTTGTCGATGCGATTGAAGATTTCGGGACGAAGGTGATCTCTGACTGCAGCGATGAACGTGTCGAGGTCTACTCCTTGATCTGGCATGTTCCCGAATCCCACAGAGCCGCGGGCTGCTTTTTCGGCGCCTAGATTTGAGGTCATGATGATCACGCAGGCGTTGAAGGAAGCGACGCGTCCCAGAGCGTCCGTGAGTCTGCCTTCACCGCAAATCTGCAGGAGGAGATCGAAGAAATCGGGGTGCGCTTTTTCGAATTCGTCGAAGAGCACCACTGAGAAAGGCTGCTCGCGTATTCTAGAAGTGAGTACGCCGGTCTTGCGTGTTGCCGTACCGACGAGGCGTTGCACGGATTGCGGGTTTTGGTATTCCGACATGTCGAAGCGGAGGAGGCGTTCTTCGTCGCCGAAAAGATATTCCGCAAGCGATCGGGCGAGTTGCGTTTTGCCGACGCCGGTGGGACCTGCGAAAAGGAGGTTAGCAATCGGCTTGTCGGCTCGATTCATCCCCGCTCGCATATTGGTGAGCGTATCGACTACCGATTGGACTGCATCAGATTGTCCCATGATGCGTTGGCGGAACCAGTGGGAGGCCGATTCCCAGTCGAATGTCGAGTCGTTGGAAAGAAGAAAGTCTGGAAGACCTGATTGCTCTTGATAGAGCTCGATTGCCTTTCGCTTGGGAATCGAGGCGAAGAAAGCGTCCCGGTCTCTGGGCGTTTGAAGAGAGCGCAGGGATTTCGCTTCGTCGTTTTGCAGATTGTCGAGAAGACGGGAGAGAAAATAGACTTCTCTGCCAGGGGAAGAAGAGTACGAGGCGTATTGTTGATGGAGTGAAATCGCTGTATCGATAATTTCACTATTCGGCGAAGCCGATAGCGTTTTCTCTTTCCACCAAGCTTTGAGAATCGGGGCGAGTTCTTCTCGACTCGGAGGAGACAGACGAATGATCTCAAACGATTGGGCGACTCTCGCGTTTTGTCTTTCGATGAGGGAGTACTGCTCCTCGGTGCACTCTAGGATGGAAAGGAACTTACCCTTCCGCACGTGATTGGCGAGGAACTCTGCGATGGATTGGGATTGGCCTTCGTAGGTTCCTACTTGGATCAGCTCGAACAGGTTGCCCAGGTAGACGATCGCATTTCGCTTGGCCGCTTGCTTAGTAAGCTTCATGCAACGCTCTTGCCAATCGCCAAAGCCAGTCATGCCGGCGACGATGCGGGCCCCAGTCGTTTCCCAAAACTCAAATTCGCTTAAGCCTAGGTCGCTCTTCTTTCGGATCAATTCGTGGACCATAGCGGTCTTTCCCGTGCCTGGGGATCCGATGAGGAGAATGCTCTTGGGGCGTCTCGACTTGAGTGAGTTGACTGCTTGTTGGAGGATCGCTTGGCCGTTGAAGAAAAGAAAGCCGTGAGAGGGATAGAGGCGATCGACGAACTTTTTGAGTACGGAATTTTCAAGCTCTTGAGCCTGCTCTTCCTTTTTGCGCTCTTCTTCTTTGGTGAGCTTTTGGAATGAGAAAGAGGCGGCGCTGGATGAGATGGAATCGATGCGGTCGTATGGGAGCAGATTGGCCAAATTCGAGAGGTGGTCTTTTCTCGTAAGGGCCCGCCGTATCTGGTCGTCGATCATCGGCTTGAGTTTGTCGCGACTCGTCGCGATGACGTTTATTTCCAGGCTGGGGACGAAAGCGACTGTGTAGGACTTATTCGCCTGCCAGTAGACGTAGTCGAAGCGCAGCTCGATTGATGCTGATTCTGGCAGCCCTTTGATGCCTTTCAGCTCAATGCATACACTATCCTTGAAGCAGTTGTGAGCGGTCGCCTTGAGGTGGTAGGAGCGTTCGTCTAGATTTTCCATCACCTCGGACATGCGAGAGGAGAGGCAGTCTTCCGATGCGGCGTTCCCGAAAACCGAAATCTTCTGAAAGAGCGGGGCTTTGTAGACCGATTGCCCCCCCTGTAGTTTAATCTCAACGACAGGAGAGCTGAGAGTGAATTGTTTCATGGAAAGCGACTCAGGGCGGCAGAATTGCAAGGTAGACGGAGAATGCGAACATTTACTGGTTTCGCCGGTCAGGTTGCGGAATCGGGCGGTGGCGATGCGGCGCTGGGGAGAGGTCGGATCTGTGTCCAGATCCGCTACTTCGTTTGGGAGGGTGCACGGGATTTGTGTCAGAGCTGCTACGGTGGGTTGGGGTTTGCAACAGTTTCGCAAAGGATTGGGGCGGGTCTTTGACAGGGTGTCTGGGGTATGGTTGAACTTTGAACATGGCTTTACCTCATTACTGTGTTTCCGAGTCGGGGGTGATGGACCGACGTTCTTTTATTTTGGCTACCAGTTCTTTGGCGGCAGCGGCGGTTTGGTCCTCACGGGCTGTCGGGTCGGTGATTACCAATCCGAGTTTTCATGCGTATCCATTTTCTCTGGGCGTGGCGTCGGGAGATCCGAGCGCGGATGGGATGGTCTTGTGGACTCGCTTGGCGCCGGACCCGCTGAATGGCGGCGGGATGGAGCCGGGGACCGTGGAAGTCTCCTGGATGATCGCGGAGGATGAGGGCTTCTCTAAAGGGGTGAAAAAAGGTAAGACCTTTGCCCGGCATGATTGGGCGCATTCGGTTCATGTAGAGGTGGATGGATTGAAGCCGGATCGGTGGTATTGGTATCAGTTTAGGGCGGGATCTGAGGTCAGTCCGGTGGGCAGGACGCGGACGATGCCTGCGGAGGGGGTAACTCCTGATCGCTTGCGTTTCGCCTTTGCGTCGTGCCAGCATTTCGAGACCGGTTTCTATACGGCTTACGAGCATATGGTTCAGGAGGATTTAGACCTGATCATTCATTTGGGGGACTACATTTACGAATACAAAGGGAGGGAAGATCGGGTGCGGATGCATAGAGGCGACGAAATCATGTCGGTGGACGATTATCGGAATCGTTACGCGCAGTATCGGTCGGATATCGATCTGCAGGCGGCTCATGCTGCGGCGCCGTGGTTGGTGACTTGGGATGATCATGAGGTGGATAACAATTATGCTTCAGATATTTCTGAACAATTGGGTACGGATAGGGAGGCCTTCCGGTGGCGGCGGGCTAATGCGTATAAGGCCTACTACGAGCATATGCCGTTAAGGCGGGCCTCCTTGCCTCAGGGGCCTGATATGTTGCTTTATCGTAGGGTGTCATTCGGGAATTTGGCCGACTTCTTCG
>JBCCZW010000320.1:0-5608 GCA_039186805.1 Verrucomicrobiota bacterium | reverse complement strand
GGCTAAGGGTTCTGATGAACTCTTCGCGCGCTTCGCTGGCTTGCTTCAGTTCACGGTTGGCTTCAACCAGCTTGGCGTTGCTGATGATACGAGCGTATTCTTTGGAAGCCTCTTTCAGTTGCGCTTTCAGTTGGTCGCGGTCCCATGGCTTGCGTATGTATTTGAAAATGTGTCCTTCGTTTATCGCTTCTGTGGTGGCATCTATGTCAATGTAAGCGGTCGCCAGCAGAGGGACTATGTGCGGCCATTGAGCCCGCGCGATTTTGATCAAATCGACGCCGGTGGTTTTCGGCATTCGTTGATCGGCGACGAGAATGCCGATCTCCGATCCCCGCGCTTCTAGAATTTCGATCGCCTCCGCGGCGTTGCTTGCAGTGAAGATCTCGAAATCCTGCGATAGTATCTTTCTGAAGCACTTGAGCGACCTTGGCTCATCGTCAACAAATAGAATTACGGGTTCGGAAGCATTTTCGAGCTGTTTCTCGTCCCCATCGACGAGTGGAGCGGTTGGATTCATTGAGTAGGTTGTCGAGAGTTGGAGGAGCGAATCTTTAGGTGGCATCGGCTCAAATGTCGGCATTGATGTTGCTGAGCAACAAAAAAGAGTTAAACAGATTAGCTATCGCGACCACCTAAATGAGAGTATTCGGTTGTTTCTACGATTGGCAGAATGTTCTGTCAAGGTTAGGTCTTGGGCGTGAACAATACCTAAGCAGATTTCGGGCCAGAATCCGGGCTGCGCGAGCGCTGCAAAAGCCCTTTGACAGGGTCGGCATGGAGTTTTTTCGCGAATGCGATTTGAGACTAACCCGAGTCGATCTTGCCTTTTCGGCGGATCTCAATCAGCCCTGAGGAGTATCGCAATGTTTTCTCGTCTGCGATCGTTCGCTCCTGATTTATTTTTGAGGAGTTGGCTTGTCAGAGCGCCATTTAACCAGGTTTTTGCGGCCTGAACTGTGAAGTCCGAACGCCAGCGGGTCTGGGGCAGGGCGCGCGTTTCGAGGGCGGTGGCGCCGAAGAAGAGGAGGTAGAGAGTTTGAATGAGGAGATTGCGGAAGCGGCTTTGCGTGTAGGCGAAGTCGGAGTAGAGAAGTTGGCCATTAGGCTTGAGGGTGGCTTGGAGTTTGGGCTTGAGGAAATCGAATTGCTCTTGGGTGAAGCAATCGACGACGAAATTGAGGGCGATTAGGTCGTATTGAGAATCTGGGTATGAATGAGTAAGGGCATTGGCGAAGATGGGCTGAAAGCTAGGAGGGTTGTCGAGACGTTTTCGAGCGATCTCTAGCATGGTGGAACTGGAGTCGATGGAATCGATTTGGAGATGGGGCAGCGTTTGCAGGAGGGATTCGGCGAAACGGCCGTCACCATCCCCGATGAGGAGGGCGGTTTGGGATTGGGGGCTGATGGACGGCAGGTGGTGGGCGCGGACGCGCTCGAGGAGGTCGCCGAAGAAAAAGTATTCAAGTTTTTGGTACGGATGAGCGATGCTGTCGAATGAACGTTTCAAGGGCGTGAGCTAGATGGGCAGGCAAAATAGTCAGCTCGAGCTTCGGCGGATTTTAGGGAGGGTTGGTTGCGAGCCTATATCAATATGAAGAGAAGTGGAGTGAGGAGGGCTAAATCGGCGTAGGCGCGGCGGGATTCTAGGGGAATGCGGGCGGAGAGCCGGTCGAGGGTAAGGAGACTTAAGAGTGACAGGGAAGCGGCGATGGCGAGTGGGAGGTGGCGGTCGATGAGTATGAAGATTATGATTAAGATGAGGAGGATGGTGGAGACCTTGGCGGCCGGTTTGGCGATGGCCTGGCCGCGGAGTTCGGCGGGGTCTTGGCGGGTATCGGCATCCTTGTCCCAGAAGCGGATGAGGGAGCAGTTGATGAAGAAGAGGAGGAAGGCAGCGGAAGCGAGCGGAAGGCAAGTTGAAGTGAAGAAGCGATCGAGGGGAAAGGAGAAGAGAATCACGCTTCCGGATATGAGAAAGGCGGTGATGAGGGGTTTGGCGAAGGCTTGGAAGGGGTCTAAGATTCGCTTCTGTATCAAGAAGGTGAATATGATGGAGAGGGTCATTAGGGCGAAGCCGGCGGCGAGTTCTTGCAAGGTTAAGGTGCCGATCGCTAGTGCGACTGAAAGGACGAAGATGGCGACCCAAGCGACGAGGATAGGGCGTTGGTTTCGCCGGGCGAATCGGTGGCGGTGGAGGATGGGTTCTTTATAGCGAAAAGAGTCGAACCATCGGTCTGCGGTGTAACCCAGCCAGACGGCGGCGAAGATGATGAGGCGCTTATGCAAGGGCGCGCTAGGGGCGAAGAATTGCTGCCAGACAATGGCGACGAGAGGGGCGTCAAGGGAAAGGGTGGTGAGCCAGGTAATGGGAGAAGGACGCCGCATCTTTGTATAATTGGCTATGGAATATCGGGTCTTGGCAAGCATCGAGTGTCGACCGTTGGACTCAATAGGCGACTGAGCCTCTGCCAAGGGAAGTGAAAAAAAGACCGAGCTTGGTGAGCTCGGTCTTTCGCGCGAAATAGATAAGGGGGTTGTCCGTTTACTAGGATTACTTTTCTTGGAACAGGTGGACGTCGCGTTGGGGGAATGGGATAGTGACGCCGGCTTCGTCGAAGCGTATCTTGATCTGCTCTTGGAGATCGAAGAAGAGATCCCAGTAGTCCTCGACTTTTACCCAAGGCCGGAAGGCGAAGTTGATCGAGCTGTCGGCCATTTCCATCAATCCGATGGTGGGAGCGGGGTCTTTGAGGACGCGCGGCTCTTTGTCTAGGATGTCTTGGAGGATCTCTTTGACCTTCTTGATGTCGTCTCCGTAGCTGACGCCAGCAACGAGATCGAGGCGGCGCGTGCCTTGTTTCGTGTAGTTCTCGATTACGCCGCTAGTGGCCACCGCGTTGGGAATAATCTGAGTGCGATTGTCGAGGGTCACGACGGTGGAGGTGAAAATGCCAATATCGACGACTTCTCCTTCGGCTCCTCCAGCGACGACGTAGTCTCCGACTCGATACGGCTTGAAAATGATAATGAGCACGCCGGCCGCGAAGTTCGAGAGCGAGCCTTGAAGAGCCAGGCCGATCGCGAGACCGGCGGCACCGATGACTGCGACGAATGAGGTGGTCTGGATGCCGACTTTGCTGAGCGCCGCTAGGATGACGAAGGTGACGAGGGCAGCGTGGACGATCGCGGTTAGGAAGCCGACGAGCGATGCTTCGACATTGCGTCTTTCGAGGGCCTTCTTGGATAGTCCGGACAGCCATTTGGCAATCCAGTTACCGATCACCAGGATGGCGATCGCGAACAGGATTTTGGGTCCGAAGAGGACGGTTTGCTCGTAGAGCGTTTGGAGAATCGCTTCAAAATCGATGAGAGGCGCTGTGTTTGTTTCTTCTTCCATGAGTGGTTGTTGGGTTAAGGCGTGTTGTTAAAAAAGGTTGAGCGCTGACAAGCGAGCAATCCGTTTAGATGTGGACGACCGCTGGTTTGTCGGGTCCGCTATTTTAGGAGTTTTTCTAGTTCCGGTCTGAGGAAGCGGAGGAGCCGCCATTCTTCGAGAAGGGAGGCGCCTTGGGCTCGGTAGAATTCGAGAGCGGGGTCGTTCCAGTCGAGGGCCATCCATTCCATTCGGCCGCAGTTTTGGTCGTAAGCGATTTTGGCGACGGCGGTGAAGAGCTTCTTGCCCCAGCCTTTTCCTCTGTATTCGGGTTTTACGTACAGGTCTTCGAGATAAATTCCCTTCTGAGCGAGGAAGGTGGAGAAGTTGTAGAAGTAGATGGCGTATCCAACTATTCCTGATGAATCGTCTTCGGCGACAAGGGCGTAAGCGACGGGGTTTTCTCCGAATAGGGACTCCTGCAGCTTTTCTGTAGTGGCTTCGAGTTGATGCGTGAGATTTTCGTATTCGGCGATACCACGGATGAGGTCCAAGATAGTTTCAACGTCGTCGGTCGAGGCAGGTCGGATCGGCATTTGGAAACGGTGGTGGAGATGCTTGGGGTTTGCAAACGCTATTCGGTTTCTTTTCGGTGAGAGCTTGGACGGCGGTATGGAAGATGATGATGAAGATGGAAGATGATGATATAGGTGGGAAGAACTTGCCGCAGGTGGTTGTGGTTTTGACGAGCCAGTGGAGAGCTCAGGCTTTGGGCTATGCGGGAGATCCGAATGCGTATACGCCTTGCTTGGACGCTCTAGCGGAGAGTTCGGTGGACTTTTGCCATGCTGTGACGCCGCACCCATTTGGGGTGTTTGCGCGTGCGGCTTTTATGACCGGGGAGCCCTCGCCCGAGAATGGAGTAAAGGAGTATTTCGATTCGCTGCCAAAGGAGGCGAGGACCTTGGCGCATCGGTTCTCGGATTTTGGATACGAGACTGCTTTTTTCGGAAAGTGGCAGCTATATGAGAGGAATCCTGACGCTCCCATCGTTGGGGAGGAGCATGCGAAGGTGTTTGTGCCGCAAGAGAGACGGGGTGGATTCGACGTTTGGGAAGGCTTTGAGAGTGGACACCTTTTGAACGATATCTTTCTGCATGGCACTGAGATATCGAAGCCGACGCGCTTTTTTGGATACCAATCGGATGTGTTGGTGGAAAGGATGCTGGGCTATTGGGATAGGAGGGATAAGGACCAGCCATTGTTCGCCGTCTTAAGCATGGATGCGCCGCATCCTCCTTATGCTGCGCCGGCGGGATCGACGGCGCCTTACGAAGAGTCCCTTTTGATTTTGGATGAGGGGGTTTGCGGAGATGAGGAATTTGAAGCGATAGTGAGGAAGGAGTTGGCGGGCTATTATGCTCATATTGAGGCAACGGATGCTGCCTTGGGTAGGCTGATGGATGGTTTGAAGGAAAGAGGCGATTGGGAGCGCACGCTATTTGTCTTCACCTCGGTTCATGGGGATATGCATGGGACCGATGGGAAGTTTCGGAAGGGGTGGCCGCATGAGGAGGCGGTGAGGGTGCCGCTATTGATGAGCTGGCCGGAACGGATTGGTCGCGGCCGCAGGGATCCGCTGCTAATTTCTTTGCTCGATTTGGGGGCGACTTTGTTGGGTATGGTGGGGGCGGATTGCGAGGGAGCTGGCGAAAATGAAGGACAGGATTTGTCCAGACAGATATTTATGGAAGCATTGGGGCCTGAGAAGCAACGGATCTCTATGCCGAGCGTTCCTCCGTTTGCTAAGCAGTGCCCCTATGTGTGGCGCGGATCGCGAACGCACTGGAAAACTGAGGTAGAACCTGAGGGAGAGCTCGCCTTTACGATTGAGCATTGAGAATCAGTGCCTAGGGTGAGGTTATGGATATAGACCCGAAAATAGCTGAAGCAATCAACGTTCAGATTGGGAGCGAGCTTTTCTCTTCGAATGCCTATCTTTCGATGGCCGCCTACTTTGAGGCGGAGTCGTTTGATGGATTTGCGAATTGGATGCATGTGCAGAGCGACGAGGAGCGCGCTCACGCGATGAAATTCTAGACCTATCTGCTTGATCGAGGGGGTATTGTGAAGCTGCCCGGTCTCGATGCGCCGCGAAGCGATTTTAGTTCTCCGCTGGATGTGTTTCAGGCGAGTCTTTCTCAGGAACAGGATGTGACGCGTGGAATCCACTCG
>JBCCZW010000319.1:0-5630 GCA_039186805.1 Verrucomicrobiota bacterium | reverse complement strand
TGGTCCCGTCGATCGGATCCAGGGTCCAGAAGCGACCGCTTGGGCCGCCTGAGTGCCCGCCGTGATCGATGGCGGCAAGGACGCCCGCTTGATCAAGGGAATCATCGGTTTTTTGGGCGTACTCGACGATGCGAGCGAGGAGCTCTGCGTTTTCCTCTTTTTGAAGGTCGCCTGAGTCTTCTTCGCCTACGGCGGGTATGTCGGGGAAGTTCTGTTTTAAAAGATTGAATACGACTGCTTGAGCGCCGTAGTCGGCTACAGTGACGGGCGACTTGTCCGCTTTATCGAGTTTGTCTTGAGTGACGAGTCCGGCTTGGGCGGCGGAGCATAGTTGGCAGGCTTTGCGTACTGCTTCCTTGGCGATGGCGAGTTCCGATTCGTATGGCATGGGAATGGGTTTAGGCGGAGGGTGGGTATTGGCGACTGTTTTTTGTTAGAGCAAGTGTGGCGAGTCTGTCTCGTTGTTTGTCTTTCATCTACTAAAGGTATTGTTGATAGAAGATGAAGATGAGGATGGAAGATAGAGGATTTCTTGTGTCGGAATTGCAGGTCTAGGCGATTGTTGCATTCGGCCAAAGAAAGGCTTAACATTAGCATGTTTTTGATCGTAGCGTTTTAGATGTGCTTAAGACCATCGAACCTTGCTTGTTTTCTTTTGATTTAGAGTGGATCCCGGATCCGTTGTCTGCCGAGATTTTGCATGGCGTCGATGCGTATGGGATGATTGGAGCGGACGCGGGCATGAAGCGTCTTTGGCTGGAAGCGGGGGCGACAGAAGAGATGCCACAGCCGTACTTGAAGACGATCCTTTGTCGGATTGTCTCTTGTTGCGGTATTTTTCGCGAAACGAACAGCGGGGATGTGAAGCTTAAGTTGGTTTCGCTGCCTTCAGACCCATTCGATGCGGAAAAGGCGTCGGAGAAATCGATTCTACAGATGTTGCTTAAGGCGATCGGAACGCGGAAGCCTCAGCTTGTTGGATACAATTCGCATAATGCGGATGTGCCGATCATCGTGCAGCGGGCGATCGTGCATGGCTTGTTTGGTCAGGGAATGGGGAGTCGCCCGGATAAGCCCTGGGAGGGGGTCGATTATTTCGCGACTAGTGGCGATTTCAATGTGGATTTGGCTCCGATGTTAGGGCGCTATGCTCAGACGCCGAAGCTGCATGAGGTGGCGAGCTTGAGTGGGATCCCTGGAAAAGTGGATACGGATGGAGGAAGCGTACCCAATCTTTGGATGCGAGGCGATCTAAAGGCGATTGTGGACTATAATGAGTTTGATGCGCTGACGACTCATCTGGTGTGGGCCCGGGTGGCTCATTTCGCCGGTCTGCTGAAGAAGGAAGCCTACGAGCGCGAGCAAGAGCTGTTGCGCGAGTTGGTGATCGGGGAGATCGATGCTGGGAAGAAGCACTTCGAAAAGTATTTGGAGGAGTGGGATCGCTTGCAGTCGCTGATCGCGAAACGTTAGCGCTGCCGATCGGTTTAGGGTTGGTCCACCTTTTCACCAAAACGTGAACGTAACGATTGATTTTGTTTGCGCGTTGGTGGAAGGGTATGAGTATTTCTAAGTTTACGGGTTTGGGATTGTTGGGAGGGATTTTGACTTGGGCGGCATTGGCTCAACCGGGGAACCGAAGGTCCAACGCTAGTCCTGTAGAATTGCCTGAAAGCTCAGTCTCGATCGAAATCGAGGGAGATTATCGGGTGATCAATGCAAATGGGATTCCTAACCATGATCACGCGAATTTTCCGAGGAGGGGAAACCCCCATGCGATCTTGCCTCAAACGCATCGCTTTAAGGTTCCCTTGAAGCCGGAGGTTGCCGAGAAAATTACGCCATTGCTTAGGCAACCTTTTGGCGTGGCTTTGAATGGCGTTCCAATGGATCCGGGAACCGCGGAGTATTGGAACCAAGATCGAAATAGCGGCTGGCGGTATGAGGCGATTTCTGGGAAGATTAACCTTGGTTTGGACGATAACCATGCTCACGTCCAGCCTTCTGGGGCGTACCACTACCACGGTCTTCCGGTAGGGTTAGTCGAGCTATATTCCAAGGACGAATCAATGACGATAATCGGTTATGCAGCGGATGGCTTTCCTGTGTACTCGCAATTTGGGTACAGAGATCCAAAAGATATGGAAAGCGAATTGATTGAGGTGAAGTCCAGTTTTCGGATTAAAGAAGGAACGCGGTCTGGGGGGGCTGGAGGGAAGTACGACGGGACCTTCGTCCAGGACTACGAATACGTTGAAGCATTAGGAGACCTAGACGAATGCAATGGCCGCTTTGGGCCGACCCCTGAGCATCCTGAGGGAGTCTACCACTATTACATTACGCTCGATTATCCATTTATTCCACGGGCCTTCCGTGGGACTCCAGATGAGAGTTTCGAGCGTCAGAGGAATCGAGGTGGTGACGCTATCAGAAGAGGAGGAGGCGGAAGGCGGGATGAGGAACGCCGTAGGCCGAGTGCAGAAGTCGAGCACGGTCATGCTCACTAATTTTGAAGATCCTCCCGGAAATCGAGTTCCTTAGAAGAGATCGAGTTGTTGCTGCTCGCTTGAAGGAGCGGTTTTGTCGCTGGCGAAGTCTGTTATCTCTGGCAAGAGAGGGTTTATTTTTCTGAGCTGGTTATGGAGGGCTCGAGCGACGTAGGGGGCTTGCGCTTCGTTGGCCGCGTGGACGAATATGTAGGGCTTTTTCCCTTCGAGTATCCATTTGTTAATCACGGGAGCCCATTCTTTTATATAGGTTTCGTTTTTCTCAATGTCGTTGCGGCCTACGTAGCGTAGAAATGGGCGTTGCCCTGTTACCGTTTTACGGACGGGGGTTTGGGGCTTGCGCGACTGCGCGTTGGTTTCTTTGGAATCGGCTTCTTCGGCTTGGGCGGAAAATAGGGGGCGGCTGTCGAATGCGACTTTGTTTATGTTGTGATTTGAAAGGAGGTCGTCTAGTCGCTTTTCGTTGTCCGACTCGTCGTAGAAGCTTATGTGTCGCGCTTCGACGGCGTATTCAAAATCTTGGGGCAGCGACTTCAGATAGTTTTCGAGGATATCGAAATGGTTGCTGTTGAACGAAGGGGGGAGCTGAAGGAAGGAGGGCCCGAGCCGGTCGCCGTGCTTGAGGGCTTCGAGAACCCTAAAGAAAGCTCTCGTTTCCTCGCCGGCATTCGCAAGGCGGCGTTCGTGGCTGATTGCTTTCGGGAATTTCATCGCGAAGCGGAAGCCTTGGCCGGACTCGGCCATCCACTTTTCGACGGTGGCCATAGGTGGAAGAGCGTAAAATACGGTGTTTCCTTCGACGGTATTGAAAATCTTAGCGTATTCGCGAAGCAATGACTTTGGATCGGCCCCTTCGTGAAAGACGGTACCTATCCAATCTTTGCAACTCCAAACGGGGCCGCCCAAATAGTAGGGCCAGGCGTGAGTAGATGCTGCCATGGTGTGGGAATCAATCGGGTTTGGCTTAGATGTAAAGGTTTTAGGGGCGGTTGCTCGACCGGTTCTAGAGCGGCAAGGTTGAGGATGCTGGGCCAGTTTTGACAGGGGCGCATCTTACGAAGGAAGCAGCGGGATGAGTTGAGAGAGTTTGGAGATGCTATGCTTTCCTGCACCTCTCAAATGGAGGGATAGGCAGCCGGCGTTTGCGGCGCCTTGGTAGTCGGCTTCGAAAGAGTCTCCAATGTGGAGAAGTTGAGGTAGCTCGACATCGAGGGTTCGGGCGGCGTGGCGGAAGACCTCCGGGGCGGGTTTATCGTATCCGATTTCACTGGAAATGATGAGCGCGTCGAAGAGCGTTGCGAGTTGATGGTCTTCGAGGACGGAGCGGACACGTTTATCCCAGTTGGTAGTAAGGGCGATCTGATAGCCTCGCTCCCTCAGAGCGCAGAGAGTTTCGCTTCCGCCCTCTGCGATTCGCCATCGGGAGCCTTTGGCGAATTCGCTCCAGAGGGCTTCGAAAATTTGATCGAATTTGGTGGGGCGAATTCCCTTATTTTCGACGGTTTTGGCGACGATTCGTCTCCAAAAATCGATCTCTCTTTTTTCGCCATTCAGGATGGCGCGATTTTTGGATACGTTCTTAAATGCGGTTCGGAAACCTGTTTGTAACTCGTCGCTCTCGAAGACGATTTCGTACTCGGCGAAAATTTCCTGGTAGACTTCGCCTACGGAGGGTTGAACGTGCAAGAGCGTATCGGCGGCGTCGAAGCTGACGGCTCGAATTTTCGAAAGGTCCATTGGAAATCAGTCGATGGAGGCTGTGGTTAGCTTGTGGAGGAGTTCGTAGCCATAGAGGCCAGATGAATGACCGTCGGTGAAGGTGAAGCGGATTGCATAATTTCCAACTTGCTCCCAGCGAACGATTTCCACGCCCTCGTAGTTCTTTCCAAATTCGCCGCCGTGCAGATTTCCGAGAATGTCGCGCTCCCCAGAGGTTTCGGCTGAGGGTGAGGCGGCTCTGAGCTTAGGGCTGGTAATGTAGCCTTCGTCGCCATTGCTCCACAGAACAGCGAGTTCGTTTCCGATCAGTTGTATGTTGGTCGGCGCAATCATGGATTGGGAAGCTAGGTGCATGCGCTTGGCTGTCGAGTCCGATCGGCTTCGCGCCTAATGGGTAATTCCCAGGTTATTCACAGGTCATTCTCGGTGCCGAAAAACGAGGGTCAAAGTGGGGCGTTTTTCCTGCGTGAATAAGATCGAGAAGGGGGAAGAATTCCGTCGCTTGTGGAGCATTGTGGGGAGTTCGCCCCTAGGGGAAGTGGGCAGTTTTGTAAATCGCCCGTTAATTCTCAGTGGTTAACAAGTTGTTGATAACGAAAATGGAGGCATGTGGGGAAAAAAATTGACTAGGTGGGGGGAAATGGGGAGTTTTGGGGCACTTTTCCACAAAGTAATCCGGATTAGATAAATGAGCTCCAACCGCAGGCCAATTTACGTTGGGAAACACCAGCGTAATTTAGATTCGAAGAATCGACTGACGATTCCTTCGAAGTGGCGTTTCGATGGAGACACTGAGGACGTTTATTTGGCGTTGCCGGACCCGAGCGGCTGCATCTTGGTTCTGCCGCCCGCGCAAGTGGATAAGTTGTACGAGCAGATCGAGTCGCAGCAGATGAGCGACGAAGATGCTCAGGAGTTTCAGGACGCCTTTTTTTCGCAAGCGGTCTCTTTTGGTTGCGACAAGCAAGGTCGCATCAATTTGCCGGAGGAGCTTTTGGCTCACTCTGGAATTCAGAAAGAAGCCGTGATCATCGGCCGCATGACCAGTTTCCGTATCTGGAGCGCGGGTAAGTGGGAGAGCAAAGAACCGAACACGAACAGCAGCGATATGAGCAAACTCATGAAGCGCGTTAACCTCTAACTTTTAAGGCGATGAACGGAGACAGCGGAAGATACTCGATTCTCTCGAAGCTTATGAAGGCAACCGGTCTTGCTAAAAAGCCATCCATGCCCTTAGGACCGCGCGTCAAGCTTCTGGGGATGGGCGGCACTTTTGGCCGTGGCGAGATTCGTCATTGCAGCACGTGGAACTTTAGCGCCGGGGCAGAGCAAAGCGAAACCCTGGGGAGAGCAACGAGCCGAGCGGTTCGCGAACGTAGAGCAGAAACCTTCCGCGTCAACATG
>JBCCZW010000318.1:0-5631 GCA_039186805.1 Verrucomicrobiota bacterium | reverse complement strand
GGAATGGAAGCCCGCCTAAACGCCACCTTCTCTTACGCGGAATGCAAGGCCTCGCTCAAAGCCATCTGGCCCATCCCCAATCTAAACCCGCTTTCCCTCGTGCACGGAGACTACTGGCCGGGCAACGTCCTATGGAAAGACGAACAACTCATCGCCGTCATAGATTGGGAAGAAACCTGCATCGACGACCCTCTCATTGACCTCGCGATCGCCCGTCTCGACGTTCGCTGGGTATACGGTAAAGAAGCCATGGATACGTTCACGAGGCTCTACCTGCGAGCGAATCCCATCGACAGGACTCACCTCCACCGCTGGGACCTATTCGCGGCGATCCGCCCCGGCGACCGTCTTGCCGAATGGGCTCCCGGCTACCCCCAACTGGGCCGCGACGATATCACCGCCGAAACGATGACGCTTGAAAGACGCGATTTCGCAGCCGAGGCCTTGAGGCGACTGGCATGACGCTCTTCGGATCTCTCCCGAGCTCCGCTGCGCGCAATGTAGAGGAAGTCGAGAGACTTCCCACCACACCAACTTAGTCCCAAGCGTCAATCCCGCAAACCTCCACATCAGCGGGTCATCGCCCCGACCTCAAAATAGAGTAGCCCCATCTAATGGAGATACTTGTCTCCATCTTCTCCATACGAATCGTCGTCATCGTCGTACTTTTCCCAGTACTTCTTGTTCGCGATTTCACGCTTCTTCTCCATAATCGCCGCGATCCATATCGCTAACTCATAGAGCAGGTACATCGGAATTGCCAACGACATCTGCGTTACAGGATCCGGGGGCGTCAGCAAAGCGGCCAGCACCACCAATAGCACCGCCATAATGCGTCTGAACTTTCGCAGCATCTGTACGGTCACGATGCCCAACATATTTAAAACCATGATCGCCAGCGGCAATTGGAATGAAAGTCCCATCCCCAAGACGGTCCAAGTGATAAAGCTAAAGTAGCTGCCGGTCGTCCAGATGATCTGGAAGCCCATCATATCATTGAACTTAATCGTAAAAGCGATCGTCAGCGGCAACAGAAAGAAAAATCCAAAGCTGCAACCCAACAGAAAAAACACGAAAGTCCCAATCGCGCCTGGAATTAGCGCTCTCTGTTCGCTCTTCTTTAAAGCCGGAGCAATAAACCGGCCGACATAGTATACAAAAAATGGAGACGCCACCGTCACCGCCACCAGCAAGCCGATCTGAAGCATTGCGGTAAAAACCCCAGTGATGTTCATAGTAGCTAATCCCTGGAAGGCCTGCTGCTCTTCCTCGCTCAGCGAACGCAGCAACGGCCAGAACATGAAGTCCTTGATTCTGCTGATAAACACCAGAGTCAAAACAAACGAAACCACGAAGACCGCCAACGGCTTCAACAAAGTCCAGCGAAGCTCTTCAAGATGATCCAGGAATCCCATTCGCTTGGGATCGCTTGCCCAATCTTCCTGTTCCTCCTCCTCGTTCTCTTCTTCTGTGGGTACTATCTCGCTCATCCGAAATTTCGAAAGACACTTAATTGTAGAATGGGGTTTCCTGCCGCAACTCCAATTTCAAAACCAACTAATCGCGCAGCGCTTAAGTACGCGCTCCAAAACAAGTGAAATTACTCACTTTTCTCCTCGGGGAATCGATTCTTCACGCTTTGTAATCAATCCCGTTGACAGAGGTGAATCTCTTCTTATGAGGGACGGTTTTCTTAGATGGATCGCGCCTCTGCGGGGTCGTCTAAAATCGCAAAATCCAAATTAGCTAATTAAGGATGCCATCCAAAAAAACTGCGAAGAAAGCAACGAAAAAGGCCGCACGCAAAACTGCTGCAAAGGCCCCAAAGTACGTTTACTCGTTCGGCAAGAAAACCGACGGTAACGCTAAAATGAGAAACCTCCTCGGGGGTAAAGGCGCGAACTTGGCCGAAATGGCTTCGATCGGTCTTCCCGTTCCAGGCGGCTTCACAATCACCACCGACGTTTGCGTAGAATACTACGAAAACGGCCGCAAATACCCCGCCGCCCTCAAGGGCCAAATCCTAGACGCGATCAAGATTTGCGAAAAGGAAAGCGGCAAGAAATTCGGCGACGAAAAGAACCCCCTTCTCTTCTCTGTTCGCTCAGGCGCTCGCGAGTCGATGCCTGGCATGATGGACACAATCCTCAACCTTGGTCTCAACGACAAGACCGTCGAGTCGCTCAAGGCAAAGTCGGGCAACGGTCGTTTCGCATATGACTGCTACCGTCGCTTCATCCAAATGTACGGCGATGTGGTAATGGGCGTTCAAGCTCGCACTGAAAACGAGTCTTGCCCCTTCGAGCACGCGCTCCACGTACTCAAAGACGAAGTAGGCGTGACAGTTGATTCCGACCTCACTGAGGAAAACAACAAGGAAGTCATCAAGCGCTTCCAAGCGATCATCAAGGACCGCACTGGCGGCGCCTTCCCGCAAGACGTTCACAAGCAGCTCGACGGCGCGATTGGCGCTGTCTTCAACAGCTGGCAAAACGAGCGCGCGATACTCTACCGCCAAAAGTACGGGATCCCTGCTGAGTGGGGCACCGCGGTCAACGTACAGCTGATGGTATTCGGAAACATGGGAGACACTTCCGCTACGGGCGTTGCCTTCACCCGCGACCCTGCAAACGGTGAGAACGTATTCTACGGCGAGTACCTCATCAACGCTCAAGGCGAAGACGTTGTGGCAGGCGTTCGTACTCCTTTCCCAATCGCTCAACTCGCTGACGACATGCCTAAGTCCCACAAGGAACTCGAGGCGGTCCGCAAGAAGCTCGAGCGTCACTTCGGCGACGTACAAGACTTCGAATTCACCATCGAAGACGGCACGCTTTACATGCTTCAAACGCGTAACGGCAAGCGCACCGGCCTCGCGGCAGTTCGCATCGCCGTTGAAATGACGAAGCAAAAGCTGATGACTCAGGCAACTGCAGTCACCAAGATCCCCGCCGACCAAATCTCCAGCCTCCTCGTTCCCATCTTCGACGCCAAGGCGATCAAGAAAGCGAAGCTGATGGCCACTGGTCTCCCAGCGGGTCCAGGAGCGGCCTCCGGCAAGATCGTTTTCAACGCTGCCGAGGCAGAAGAGGAAGTAGCCAAGGGCAACTCAGTCGTTCTTTGCCGTGAAGAAACTTCTCCCGAAGACCTCCGCGGTATGATCGCTTCCGACGGCATCCTCACTTCACGTGGCGGGGTCTCTTCTCACGCGGCTCTCGTAGCTCGCCAAATGGGCAAGGTTTGTATCTGCGGCGCTTCCGACATCGATATTAACTACGCCACCGGCACCATCACCGCAGGTAAGATCGTTCTTAAGGAAGGCGATCACATTTCTATCGACGGCACCACGGGCGAAATCTTCGCTGGCTCGGTTGCCACTGCTCCTTCCGAAGTTTCCCAAGTCCTCGCGGGCAAGATGAAGCCAGAGAAGAGCTACACCTTCCAAATGTTCAACCAAATCATGAAGTGGTCTGACAAGTTCCGTAAGCTCGGCGTCCGCACCAACTCCGATTCTCCGGATCAAGCGAAGGCAGCAATCTCCATGGGCGCGGAAGGTATCGGTCTCTGCCGCACGGAGCACATGTTCTTCGAAGGCGACCGCATCACGTACATGCGCGAGATGATCCTCGCTCCTGACGAAGCCGCTCGCAAGAAGGCTCTTAAGAAGCTCCTCCCCTTCCAACGCAAGGATTTCAACGGTCTCTTCAAGGCAATGGAAGGCCGCCCCGTGACGGTTCGCCTTCTCGACCCGCCATTGCACGAGTTCCTTCCTCATGACGACGCTGCCCGCCGTCAGCTCGCTGACCATATGAGCGTTTCTGTCGATGTAGTTAGCGAACGAGTACGCTCTCTCCACGAAGAGAATCCAATGCTCGGTCACCGTGGCTGCCGTCTCGGCATCTCTTACCCAGAGATCACTGAGATGCAGGCTCGCGCGATCTTCGAAGCGGCCGCTCAAGTGCTGAAGCTCAAGAACAAGATCAAGGTTAAGCCAGAAATCATGATCCCTCTCGTAGGCTTCCAAGACGAGCTCGACAACCAAGTTGAAATCGTTCATCGCGTCGCCAAGGAAGTTCAAGCGGCCAAGGGCGTGAAGATCGACTACCTCGTTGGCACGATGATCGAAGTGCCCCGCGCAGCAGTCACCTCTGCTGAAATCGCGAAGACTGCTGAGTTCTTCAGCTTCGGTACCAACGACCTGACTCAAACTACTTTGGGTATGAGCCGTGACGACGCCGGCAGCTTCCTCGGCAAGTACAAGGACCTCGACATCCTCCCGCAAAACCCATTCGCGACCATCGACCAAAACGGCGTAGGCGAATTGGTGAAGCTCGGAGTGAACGGCGGCAAGTCCACCAACCCGAACATCAAGCTCGGCATCTGTGGTGAGCATGGTGGCGATCCAGAGTCTGTAAAGTTCTGCCACAACGCTGGCCTGACTTACGTGAGCTGCTCGCCAAACCGCGTTCCCGTTGCTCGTCTTGCCGCTGCCCAAGCAGCGATCCAAGCCGGCAAGTAAGGTATGCGTTTCCTTAGAAACTTTTAGCTAATCGGCCCTGCCCTCCTCCCCGAGGGCAGGGTTTTGTTTTGGCGAAGCAAAGCTTCGCTAGCTATGAGCTTTTAGCGATTAGCATTTAGCCTTTTTGATAACGGAGGGACTACCGAACGAAGCGACACCTCAACGAACGAAGTGAGAATAACACCTCCCTGTCGTTCTAACCCAACCCGATAAAACTGTAGGCCGGGGCGATGACCCGGCAATCCACTTGAGAAGGCGGGTCGCCGCCCCGCCCTATAACCTTTAACCAAATCAAAGTAGCATCGAACATAAGCTCGATGACCCAAAGCCCCCCGCTCCGACCTCCGATATCAGACCTCTGATATCCGAACCCAATGTTCGACCTCGAAGAAAACCGCAAAAAAGTCCAACGCGCTATTCTCATCGGTATCCAAAAACCGAAGATGAAAGCCGAGGAAGCAGAGAACCTGCTTCTCGAACTGCAAGAGCTCACCACCAATCTCGATATCCCAATTGTGGATACGATGCTCGTGAAGCTCCGCCAGACTTCGCCCGCATTCCTGGTTGGCTCGGGCAAAGTCGAGGAGATCTTGCAACACGCCAAAGAGCTCAAAGCCGACGTCCTCATTTTCGACGAAGAACTCTCTCCCGCCCAGCAACGCAACTGGGAAGCCGAATCCAAACTCTGCGTCATCGATCGCCAAGAGGTGATCATCGATATTTTCTCCGAACGCGCCCAAACCAAAGAAGCCGTTCTCCAAGTCGCTCTGGCCCGTATGGAATACTCCCTCCCTCGCCTCACCAGAGCCTGGACACACTTAAGCCGCCAAAGAGGCGGAGGCACCGGCGCTCGTGGCCAAGGCGAAACCCAACTCGAAGCCGACCGCCGCATGATCAACGAGCGCATCGCGCTCACCAAGAAAGAACTCAAGGACGTCATCAAACGCCGGGAAGTCCAACGGGCCAAGCGGATGCGAAAACCCGTCCCCACCGTATCCATTGTTGGATACACCAACGCAGGCAAATCCACGCTCCTCAACAGAGTCACGGATTCAGACGTACTCGCCGAAGACAAACTCTTCGCGACACTCGACCCCACCACGCGGCGCCTC
>JBCCZW010000317.1:0-5642 GCA_039186805.1 Verrucomicrobiota bacterium | reverse complement strand
GATGGGGTTCGCGAAGTCGTGCTCTTTGATCTTCTTGATGATGCCGGTGGTCATGTGGCGCTCTTCGGGAATGAGAAGGAGTCCGCTGGGGCTGTAGATGCCTTTAGCTAAGATCATGCCTGGCTCTAGTTCGGAAAGGGTGATCTCGCGGACTTTCTTTGGGAGCTTGGTTAGGTTTGAACTCTTCATGAAGAGTCGGACGGCCTCAGGGTGGTAGGCTTTGCCGGATTCGCGAATGATGAATTCGAGGGCTTGGTCTCGGGGCAGGTTAGACTCGACGTAGCCGATGACGATGGCGAGGTGGCGCGCGGGAATGGGGATGCTTTCGCGGGAGAGATTATCGGGGAAGCCTCGGCCGTCGAAGCGTTCGCGTTGGGCGCGGATCGTTTCGCCGACGCCCGAGAGAGAATCGACGAAGCCGGCGAGGGTTTGGCCGTAGACGGGGTAGTGTTGGAGGAGGGTCTGCTCGTGTTCGTCGAGGCTTTGGGGGTTGTTGATGGATTTCGAGACGAGGTCTCGGGGAAGGCCGATACGGCCGAGGTTGTAGAGCCAAGAGCTGACTTCGAGGACCTTCTTGTCGTTATCGGAGAGCTGCTCGGATTTGATGATTTCCTTGCTTATCGCGACCACGGCTTTGGTTTGCTGGCCGAGGACGGGATGGAAGGCTTCTATGAGGCGGAAGCAGATTTCGAGTGAGCGCTCGAAGTTCTGGGAGAGGGTTTGGTTGGCTTCATCGAGTTCGGCAGTCTTCTTTTGGAGTTCGGCGATCTTCGCTTCGAGCTCATTGTTTGCCGAGACCAGTTTTTCGTTGAGTTCGAGGGTGTCTGCTTGGAGCTTGGAGTTGGCTTGGACGAGGGCGAAGCGTTGGACGGCGTTGTCGATGGTGGCGATCAGTTCTTCGCGAATCCAGGGCTTAGCGAGAAAGCGAAAGATTTCGCCGCGGTTTACGGCTTCGACGACCGTGTTGAGGGTGAGGACGCCGGTAATTAGTATGCGGGAGGCATTGGGCTGGATGTTTTTGCAGCGATCTAGGAATTCGAGGCCTTCCATCTCGGGCATTCGTTGGTCTGAGATGATGGTGGCAAAGGTCTCGGTTTCGAGCGCCTTTAGGGCGTCGCTGGCTTTGGTGAGGGCGGTGCAGTCGAAGTCCTCGCGTTGCAGCGTTTCCTTCATGGCGAGGAGCACTATCTCGTCGTCGTCGAGGATGAGGATTTTGCGGGAGACGCTGTCGGTTTGTCGCATGTGTTTAATTGTTTATCGATTCGGCGGAAGCGGTAAGCGCGTTATGTGGCTACTCGGGAAAAGGCTTTAGAGAGTTTTTTGATGAGGTCCGCGGGCTTTGCCGTAGCGGCGGAGACGAGGGCGCATTTGCTGGTCACGGCTTCCGGCAGGCTATTGACGGATTCTCCAAGGGGGATGAGAGCGAGGGGTGGGATACCTTTTGCGTTGGCGAGTTCGGCGACGAGAGGTTCTGCTTTCTCGTCTAGGGAGCTTTTGAAGATGATGATTCCATCTAGCTCGTCGCGGAGTTCGTTGATGTCGAGAAGGAGTTGCAGGGAGTCAAGGTGGATTCGGTAATTCCAGTTCTCGTCCTTTATCGCGTTAATCAGGGGGTGGCGGGTAACGTCTTCCCAGGTGTAGATGAGGATGCTGAGTTTTTTGTCTTCTTGCTTTTTTTGAGGCGGAGCGGACTTCTTGGAGGATTCGCTAGCGGGCGTGTCCGGGGTTTTAGGGGAGAACGTTTCCGAGAGATTCGAGGTTGGCAGCTTGAGGATGACTGTGGTGCCTTGACCTTCGGTGGATTGGATTTCTAGGGCGCCGCCTAGGTCTTCGGCGAAGCTCTTGGCGATGAAGAGACCCATGCCGACGTGTTTCTGTTTGTCCTTAGTGGTGTAGAAAGGCTCGAGCGCTTGCGGTAGATTGCGTTCCTTGATTCCGCTGCCGTTGTCCTGAAATTCGATTTTGCCGAAGGGTTTGCCTTCTTCTTCGACGAGATTTGCGCTGAGCGCGATGGCGGGTTCGTCGCCTACAGCGTCGCGGGCGTTGGCGGCAAGGTGGAGGATGACTTGCTTGAATCGGTTGGCGTCGAGGTGGCAGGGGAGGGATTTGCCGGAGAGTTGAATCTGCATGTGGGTCCCTTTAGGAAGAAGGGCCCGTACGTAGTCTTCTTGATCGGCGAGGAGCTTCTCGAGATCGAAGTAGCTTGGCTCGGAATCCGTCATCGCGCTGAGAGTGCGGATCTTTTGGGTGACGGCTTGAGCGCGAACGGAGTTATCGCGGATGTGTCCCATGGCTTCGACCATGGTGTCGGCTTCCGAGCCGGGCGTGGCGTACAGCTCGCTGAGAGAGTAGATGCCGGCGATCATGTTGTTGAAGTCGTGCATGAAGCGGCGGGTGATTTCGGTGGCGACTTCTTTCCACGAGCGTCGGACAAGCGTATCCATTGCTTGGATGCGAAAGGAATCGTTGGTGAAGCGTCCGAGCAGGGCGAAGGTTTCGCCGTTTTCGGCTACTATAGGGAGGATTTCGTCTTGGAGGGGAAGAAAGGTGTTTTTCTTGGAGGTGGCGATGCGGTAGGCGAGGGCGCTGCCGTCTGTATTCAGATTTTCGATCGCGGATCGATAGGCCTGGCGATCCTCCTCATGGATGAGTTCGAGCCAGCTGTTTCGCTCTTTGATCAGACTGAAGAAAGAAGGGGGGAACTCTTTATCTGCTTTTGGAGAGAGGTAGAGCGGGGCGTGGGTTTGCGGCTCGAGCAGGTAGAGGCAGCCGGGACCGTGTTCGAGGAGCGGAACTAGTTGAGAAGCGGCGGTCTCGCTTGTTAGAAGCGTACCCAGGGTTTCGCTAAGAGTGGCGAACATTGAGGGGTTAGCTAAGTCGGCTTGATCGCAAAGTCAGGCGTAAAATGGACTTTTGGGGTGCCGGGCTGATGGTCATCGACTGACTGGCCTACTTGCTCTTGCTTGAGAGCAGTTCCGATGCGACATCGGTAGGGCTACTAGTTGCGTCCGGCGAGGCGAGGGGATCTGAGGGAGCGGAGATGTTTCAGGAGAGCGTCGGAAATTTTATCCAAGGGAAGTTGATCGACGACTCCACCGGCCTCCATAGCGGCTTTTGGCATGCCGTAGACCGCGCTGGTTTCCTCGTCTTGTCCGATTGTGTAGGCGCCGCGTTCTCTCAGGATTTTCATGCCTTCGGCGCCGTCTTTTCCCATGCCTGTGAGAAGAGCGGCCACGAAGCTGGAGTCACAGTATTCAGCCGCGGATTTGAAGAGGGTATCGACCGCGGGGCGTTGATGCCAGACGGAGGGACCCTGATTGAGCTTGATTTGGTAGTGACTGCCTTGCCAGTCGGTTAGCATATGGTAGTCGCCGGGAGCGACGTAGGCGTGGCTGGGTCGGGCGATTTCGCCGTTCTCCGCTTCTTTTACCTTAAAGGGGCAGTATTTGTTTACGCGGTCGGCGAAGGCTTTGGAGAATTCGGGCGGAATGTGTTGGACGATGAGGATTGGAGGAAGGTTGGCGGGGAGTTTGGCGAGTAGTTCTTTGAGGGCCTCTGTTCCGCCGGTGGAGGCGCCCATGAGGATGAGTTGGCGGTTATTGGTCGAACCGGAGAAGACTCGATTCTGCGGTGTAGAGGACTGGGTAGAGATGGGCGCAGAGGGGCGGCGGATTTTGGCGGAGGCTGCCGCTTTGAGCTTCATGGCTAGCTCGTCGCCCAAGATAGCGACTTCGTGGTCGGAGCTTGGTTTTGGCATGACCTCGATGGCTCCGGCTTGGGCGCATTCCATGGCGGCATTGGAGCCTGACCTTGTGAGGTAGGAGAGGACGACGACGGGCATGGGGTGGTGTTGCATCAGGATCTTGATGAAAGTGATGCCGTCCATGCGGGGCATATCGATGTCGAGAAGGAGAACGTCGGGCTTGAGACGAAGAATTTGCTCTTTGGCTTCGTAGGCATCGCGAGCTGCGCCGACGACCTCGATGCCGGAACGTCGGCTGAGAACTTTGGCCAGGGCTTGTCGAACGATTGCGGAATCGTCGACGATCAATACCTTTGTTTTGCTGAAGAGCATCCGCTTGCGTGAGTTCGATAAGGGACTAGCGGGGCAGCTGGTAGATGGCGGGCTTAACGGTGCCGTAGGGATGGTTGACTCCGGCGAGGCTTTCGGCGTGTCCGATCATGAGGTAGCCGCCGGGAACGAGATGTCGGGCGAGGCGAGTCACCAGTTTCTCCTGAGTCGCGCGGTCAAAGTAAATCATGACGTTGCGGCAGAAGATCAGGTGGAATTTTTCCGTCCATGGGTAGTTGTCCTGAAAGAGGTTGATCCGTTCGAAATGAAGCTTTCGGGAAAGATTGGGATGAACGCGGAAATAGCCTTCCATTTGGCGCTCTCCTTTTTGGAAGTACTTTCGCTGCCACTCGGGTTTCACCTGTTGTATGCGTTCGCGCTCGTAGATGGCTTTGGAGGCGAAGTCGAGGACGCGGGTCGATATATCGCTGCAATTGATTTTCCAGTCTTTGCCTTGGGAGAGTTGGAAGAATTCCTCGAGAATGATGGCTAGGGAGTAGGGTTCCTCGCCGGTCGAGCAGGCGCAGCTCCAGACTCGAAGGTTGTTGGAAGGACCGAGTTCCCCGCGGTCGAATTCGGGCAAGATGTGATTCTCTAGGTAATTGAAGTGGTTTATCTCGCGAAAGAAGAAAGTATGGTTGGTGGAGATGGCATCGATGAGATGATAGAGTTCGCCGCCTCCGTTGTTTGATTTCAGGCTCTGGCAATAGGCGTCGAAGCTGGGGCAGCTGGTAGCGCGGAGGCGTTTGCCGAGGCGGGCGGTGACGAGTTCCCTCTTGCTGTCTCCAAGATTGATGCGGGTCTCTTTGTAGATGAGATCTCGGATGAAAGCGTAGTTTTCGTCAGAGAGGGCTTTTTTGGCGGCGGCTGAGTTGGCTTCTGCCTGGCGTCGGATCGTTTCGAAGTCGTCCATGGTGACCTGTTTCTTCGAATTTTTCCGTGAGAGGGAGGTGAATTTCATTTGGGTGGAAGGGTCTGCGCGTGAACCGATTATCATCGTACATAAGCGATGAAACTTAAGGGCGCGGCGCGTTCTGCATACTAGAGCGATTCCCTTGTGGTTTACGGTGAAGAGGGGGCCTGGATGGAGGCGCTGAGCGATTTTTATCTTTCTTGTTACGAGCGTATTGGCTTTTTTTCATGCGAGTTGTCCTGAAGGGGGTTGAGAGGATAAAGCTCTTGAATATATCAAAATATCCGTATGTGTTGATACGTTATGCCGACAATTTCTAAAGACAAACCATTGACTGCGAAGGGTAGGCGGCTCGAAGAGCTCTTCGAGGAGCGGATTTTATTCCTCGATGGGGCAATGGGGACGATGATCCAACGTCATAAGTTGGGGGAGAAGGATTTTCGCGATGCGTCTTTCGAAGGAGTTGAAACGGATCTGAAGGGCAACAACGACCTGTTGAGTATAACGCGACCGGATATCATTGCCGATATTCATCGATTTTTCTTTGAGGCGGGTTCGGATATCGTCGAGACGAATACTTTTAGCGGCACGACGATCGCGCAGGCGGACTACGGTTTGGAGAATCGAGTCTGGGATATCAATGTAGAGTCGGCAAAG
>JBCCZW010000316.1:0-5651 GCA_039186805.1 Verrucomicrobiota bacterium | reverse complement strand
CAACAGGGGCGATAATGGGCGGCAGATATTCCGCCAGGATGACAGTGCTGAACTATTTCAGCAGGCCCTTGCTGGGGCATGTCAGAGAAATGGATGGAATCTTTATGCGTATGCGATTCTCAACAATCGCTACTATCTGGTCATCGAGACCCCTGGAGGAAACCTGACGGAAGGGATGCAGTGGCTGCAAAGCGCGTTCAGCAACCGCCTTAATTTGAAGCGGCGAACGCGCGGTCATATTTTCAGTGGACGGTATAAGGCTCAGATCATCGAGCCGAATGATAATTTGCTGAAGGCGGTAGATTTCGTGCACAACGCAGCGGTGAGGGTGAATGTTTGCGACTATGACTACCTCGAGCATTACAAGTACTGCAGCTTCCACCAGTATGCGAAACGTGGTTCGATGCGGCCTTATCTCTCTTGCGAAAAGTGGCTAAAGCACCTGGGCGTATTTTATGAGGACGTGAATCGGGTGTGGCCGATGTACCGTAATTACTTGATGGACGTTTTGGAAAAGAACCGTCAAGCGGGCATGCATGCGCGCCGCTTTCTTTCGGGGTGGGTGATCGGCTCTAAGGAGTTCAAGAAGAAGATGGTGGCCATGTTGAAGGAGGGTAATGGCATCAAAGATTGGGGCGGCAGCGCGATGCGCGAGATCAATGAAATCGAGTGGGAGACCTTGATGGAAAAGTGCCTGGAGCGAATTGATCGTACCCAGGACGATGTAGAGCGAGACCGCAAGTCAGCGGATTGGAAGGTCGCCGTTGCGGCTTATATGAAACGGAAGACTGGCGTATCCAATCCTTGGTTAGGGCGCTACCTGAATATGGGCGCGCCGGCAGCGGTCAGCAGATACGTCGGGAGCTTTGTACGCGGCCAACCGAATCAGAATCGTGAATACGCATCGCTTCGGCAAATGGATAGAGATGATGCTCTTGCTGCAGCGCGTGAAGCAGAGCGTACGGCGAGCAGCGAAGTCGTTTTTTCCTAGCGAGTTCTGAGTTTGCGAAAAGATCTGCCGTTCTCGTTAGGAGGAGCGTTTTCTGTAGACTTTCAAGATCAGGGGCCAAGTGACTGGGCGCGCCGTGGAACCCCAGAGGTGCCTAATCCGCGGTTCGTAATCGGAGACTAAATCGGTCTTGGTTTGTTCTTTATGATATCTGACGCCTGACCAGGACTTGAGGTGGCTCATGTAATTTTCGGCGGTCCAACTTTCGGAGAGTTCTAGCTTGGGCGCTTCTATCTCTTCGAAAGGCGGGCGAAGCTCTTCGTAGTGGTTGTGCAGATACTGGCTCCTCGGTGGCCAGTAGGGACCGAGAATATTTCTTATTCCCTCGAGAGTTACATCTACGGGCTTGGTGACTTGCGGCCAACAGTATCCCCAGAATGCGAGGATGCCTTGGGGGGCGAGTACGCGATCTACTTCTTTCCAGAAGGCTTCGAATTCAAACCAATGAATGGCTTGAGCCACCGTTATCAGCGTTGCCGCGTCGCTGGGGAGATCGGTCTTTTCGGAAGGAGAGTTTTTGTATTCGATTTTTGGGTTCGGGTCAGCTTTTCCGAGGAGGTTGTTGCTGATGTCGGTTGCAATGACTTTATGGAAATGGCGTGAGAGGTCTTCAGCAGCTTGACCCGTACCGGTGGCGGCGTCCCAGGCGAGAGTTGCGGCGGGCACTTGAGAAAGTAGAAACTGGTAGAGCGCGGCGGGATAGGAGATCCGACCTGCGGCGTACTCGTTGGCGATCGCTGAGAAGTGGTCGTCGGGCGTTGGCATTGGGTAATGCTGTAGACCGGCTTTGTGGAAAAGCGAGCATGCATTGGGAGATGTCGGGTCGCCGCCCCGACCTACAGTTTTGCGGGTATAAAGAAGCCGCGACTCTTTGGGGAGTCGCGGCTTCGGAAATTTAGCCTGTTGAACCCCTAAGCGATACCGAATTTGGCTTCGTACCAAGTTTCGGAGTCTTGCTTAGAGATGCCGGATTTGCCGTTGGCCGCGAGACGATTGGCGATCTTGTAGATAAGTTCGCCGGATTCGTTGATGGCCGTCGCGATTTCGCCAGCGTCTTGAAAAGCGCCCTTGTTCGCTTCGAGGTGAGCGACGATCTTGAGGTTGAGCTCCAGGGCGGCGCCCGCTGCCTTCTTGCCTGCTTCAACGCCTGGTTGGTGGTAGGCGTTGATGTTGGTCAGGGTTGCGTAGTAGCCGACTGCCCGCTCATAGAGTGCGATTAGACGACCCACGGACTCGGCGGAGACGACGTCGGTGGTGATGGTGACGGATCGACGGTCCTTTTCCGTAAGGGCTTCGCGAGTTCCGATGAGGAAGCCTTGAAGGTAGTCGCCAGAAGTCACGCCGTCTTCGACTTCGATGGATGGGTTCTCGCGATCCTTCAGGACTTCGATGAAGGTAACGAAGAAATTGGATACGCCTTCGCGGAGTTGTTGCACGTAGGCGTGTTGGTCGGTGGAACCTTTGTTGCCGTAGACTGCGATGCCTTGATTGACGACATTTCCGTCAAGATCGAACTCTTTGCCGAGCGACTCCATGATGAGTTGCTGAAGGTAGCGGGAGAAGAGGAGGAGTCGGTCCTTGTAGGGTAAGATGACCATGTCCTTCTCGCCTTTGCCGTTAGTCGCTTCGTACCAAGCGAGGGCTAGGAGGGCGGCTGGGTTGCCTTTGATGGAAGGCGTACGGGAGAGATCGTCCATCGCTTTGGCGCCATCGAGAAAGGCTTGGATGTCCAGGCCTTGGAGAGCGGCAGGTATGAGACCTACGGTTGCCATGACGCTGGTGCGACCGCCTACCCAATCCCACATTGGGAAGCGTTGTATCCATCCTTCGGATTCAGCGACTTTGTCGAGCTTTGAGGCTACGCCGGTGATGGCGACGGCATGTTTAGCGAAATCGAGTCCAGCCGCTTTATAAGCGGCTTGGGCTTCAAGCATGCCGTTGCGTGTTTCGGCCGTGCCGCCAGACTTGGATATTACGACGCTGAGAGTGGTAGAGATGCCAGATCCGATTTGGTCAAGGACTACGTCAATGCCGTCTGGGTCGGTGTTGTCGAAGTAGTGCAGGGCGAGGCGGTCTTCGCTCGGTTGGCCTAGCGCCTTCTCTACGAATTGCGGGCCGAGGGCAGAGCCGCCGATTCCGATGAGCAGCACGTCAGTAAAGGCGCCTTCTTCGCCTGCGATCTCGCCGGAGTGAATCTTGGCTGCGAATTCCTTGATGCTCTCGAGCGTGGTTTCGATCTCGCTACTGAGCTCGGCGTTTGGGGCGAGGGCCGCGTTGCGCAGCCAGTAGTGGCCGACCATGCGATTTTCATCCGGGTTAGCGATGGCTCCCGATTCGAGCGCGTCCATTGCCTGGAAGGCTTTGGCGAATGCGTCGGAGTGGCCGTCGATGGCGCTGGGATCAATGCCGAGCCGGCTAAGATCGATATCGAGAGAGACTTCAGGGAAGCTGAAGTTTAGTTGCTTATAGGTTTCCCAAGACATATTGTTAAATGAAGAGTTAAGAATTAAGAATTAAGAATTTTGCAGACGCTTGATCAGGGAAGAACTTCTTCGCTCTTCGTTTTTACCTTTTCGTTTAATCAAAGGTCTTTGTCGGTGGCGCCGCCTTCGGAAGCGGAGGCGCAGAGTTTTGCGTACTTGCCGAGGACACCGCGCCTTTCGCCGGGGCCTCTTGGGACGTAGGCGGCCATGCGCGCGTCGTATTCGTCCTGCGGTATATTGAGACTGATGGTGTTTTTGACCGCGTCGATTTCGATTTCGTCGCCGGACTTGACGATGCCGATAGGGCCTCCTTTGGCTGCTTCTGGCGTGATGTGGCCGACGTCGAAGCCGTGACTGCCGCCGGAGAAGCGTCCGTCGGTGATTAGGGCGACTTCCTTTATGAGGCCGCGACCGGCAACGGCGGAAGTGGGAGAGAGCATTTCTCGCATGCCAGGACCGCCGTAGGGGCCTTCGTTGCGAATGACGACTACATCGCCTGCTACGACATCACCGCGAAGGATTCCTTTGAGGGAGTCTTCTTCGTTTTCGTACACTTTAGCGGTGCCTTTAAAGTAGAGACCTTCTTTGCCGGTGATCTTACCAACGGCGCCTTCGGGGGCGAGGTTTCCGCGGAGTACACGTAGGTGGGAGGTTTCTTTGATCGGTTTTTCCCAGGGAAGAATGATGTCTTGCTCGTTTGGATACGCGGGGTAGGGGCCGACGTCCTTGAGGTTTTCGGCGAGGGTTTTGCCGGTTACGGTCATACAGCTGCCGTCTAGGTGACCCTTGTCCAGAAGCATCTTCATCATGGGCTGGATGCCGCCGATGCGGATGAGGTGGGACATGTTGTATTTTCCGAAGGGCTTTACGTCGGCGAGAACCGGTACGGTTTCGCCGAGGCGTTCGAAGTCGTCGATGCTCAGTTCGACGTCTGCCGAGTGAGCGATGGCGAGCAAATGAAGAATGATGTTTGTGGAACCGCCGAGCGCGATGCAGGTGATAATTGCGTTTTCGAAGGACTTTTTAGTCATTATGTCGCGCGGCTTGAGGTCCATCTCGATCAAGCGGGCGGCGGCGCGGCCCGCGTTTTCGCAGTCTTTGCGTTTGTCCTCTGAAATTGCGAGCTGAGCGGAGGAACCTGGCAGGCTCATGCCTAGAGCTTCGATGGCGGTGGCCATAGAGTTGGCAGTGTACATGCCGCCGCAGGAGCCAGGACCTGGGATACAGGTAGACTCGATTTCCTTGAGCTCGCCGTCGTCGATTTCCCCGCGAGCATGGCGTCCGACGGCTTCGAAGATGGAAACGATATCGGTGGGCTTGCCTTTGTGTATGCCGGGCATGATGGAGCCGCCATATACGAAGACCGCAGGACGATTGAGGCGCGCGATCGCCATCATGCAGCCGGGCATGTTTTTGTCGCAGCCGCCTATCGCGACGAGTCCGTCCATGCCTTCGCCGGCGACGACGGTTTCGATGGAGTCAGCGATGACTTCGCGGGAGACCAGGCTGTAGCGCATACCCTTGGTGCCCATGCTGATGCCGTCGGAAATGGTAATGGTCGAGAAGTTGACCGCCTTGCCGCCGCCTTCGTTGGCTCCTCGGGTGGCGTGCGTCGCGAGCTCGTCGATGTGCATGTTGCAGGGAGTGAGGTCGCTGCCGGTAGAGGCGATGGCGATTTGCGGCTTCTTGAAGTCGTCGTCATCAAATCCGACTGCGCGGAGCATCGAGCGAGCGGGCGCGCGGTCGTTGCCGTCTACGACGGTCGATGAGTAGGGACGTTTGGTTTCTTGGTTTTCTGAACTCAAGGTGCGTTTCGGTTAAATGAGATTTGGATTTGCGCGGTCTTTGCCGTGGAGGATTCGGAGGGTTTTCGGAAGTCTCTCGACTTCCGCTACGGGCTCTGGCGTTGGCTTGAATCGTACTTCAGCGACTCGCAGAAATCGCGAAAAGAGACCCTTTACATCAGAGGATTATGTTGCGATCAAGTTTAGAACCTATCCCGAGAGTAGTTTGGGATAGGTTCTATTTTCCCGTATTACCTTCTCTCATTTTTTCGATTTCCGACCTTATTTTCAGATGGCCTTCAGTTTAGACAGAGTACTCAAAGGACTGCTTTTCGGAGCGTCCGGCGCCTTGACGATCAAGGACATCCAAAAGGT
>JBCCZW010000315.1:0-5671 GCA_039186805.1 Verrucomicrobiota bacterium | reverse complement strand
ACGACGTTGATGTCGTCTCGATATAGGACCTCAAGCATACCGCGTTATTTATAGCAGTCTTCATTTCCATGTTCCCGATTTGCTATACGGCGTTCTTCCTGAACGTCTGCATCCCCAACGCATTGGATCTCGGTTTTTTGGTGGAAACAAGCGAGAATCTGGCGACCGCGAGGGCGGATGCCTATTTTACTGATCACGACTCGATCGCTTCGGGCGACGCTGCCGCTGTTGCCAATAACGCTTGCGGAGATATTGGTCGGCAACCTAATCGCTGGGGCGTTCGTTTTGATGAAATCTCTTCGAATTGTCGATCGTGACATAATCAACCTTCAGGTGGGTTAAAGTCTACACATTGATTTGCTTGATTCAGACTACGTTGCGGTCCAAATCGATAGGCTGTAGGAGCGCGCAGGAATCATGGTCACGTGGCCTTGATTCCTGCGCGCCTTGGATGGTTTGTCCGGTTGGTTTCGGACTTTTCGTCGGTGGCGACTGGTCGCCGATTGGTTGCCGAGTATGTGTTGAATCGCGATAGGGTTTCATTCTCCGAAGCTTGCTGCGGGGTGGCAATACAAGGGCGAAGATATTCACTGGTCTCCGAGTGGGTGGCTCGTGGGCGACCAGTGGGCGGTGGTGTGAATCTGAGGCGAGCGATGTTGGAGGATTTCGCGACTTTGGGGGGGAATGGAAGAGTCGGAAGTTCGAATCGAGATAGGTTCTAGACAGATGGAATTGAGGCCGTGGAAAGCACTAGAAAAGTGAAACTTGAGCCCTGCTCTAAGGAGGTCATATTGCGAATAGGAGAATATCGTCGATTTGACTGATTCGTATTATATTAGTTGTGTCGCCATAGTCGTTTTTTCCTCTCTTGTTGAGGGCACGAAGGGATGATTGGGACCTAAGAAGATAGATGAACTGTTACACATGAAATAAGCGAAATGTTATAAAGTATCGGCGATACCATACAGATATTTCGCAAGTGTTTGATACTATGAGTTTTTGCGGTTACTCCAGATTCCAAAAGTCTCAACCCCCGAAATCCCGAAATGATGAAGATGGCGAAGTCTTGCTCATATTGCAGCGGTTCGATGACTGTCCATTTTTGTTCGAATGGGCGGGGGGAGATTGGATGACAGAGAGCGTCACTGCGCGGTAGGGAATCACTTGGCATTTCATGGAAGACGAATTTATGAAGAGAAAGACTTTTGGGTTATCGAGTTTAGTTATCGGGTTTGGCTTTTGGACGTCATCGTGTACGTTCTTTACGGATACGGAACAGCCGCTTCTTGATTTGAGCGAGGGCGAGAACGTCGTTATCTTGGGAGGAGGTATGGGGTATCGCATGGCGAAATTCGGGCACTTCGAGACCGAGATGTATATTCGCAGTTCGGGTAAGGACATTGTTATCCGCAATATTGCCGATGAGGGAAATACGCCGGGATTTCGGCCGCATCCAGGGCGTCAGGGCGAGGGTCAGTTCGCTTTTCCGGGAGCGAGGGATTTGGTGAAAGAGGAGTACCGCTTGCACTCGGGCGGGAGTGGTCATTTCAAGACTGCGGATGAATGGTTAAGCCATTTGGAGGCGGACACGATTATCGCGTTTTTTGGATACAATTCTTCGTTTGAGGGTCCGGAAGGTTTGGATCGCTTTTTAGCGGAGTTGGATGGGTACGTTTCTCATGTCCTGAGCCAAAGCTATAACGGCGAAGCGCCGCCTAGGCTGGTCTTGGTTTCGCCGCATGCATTTGAGGAGCAGGATGCGAACTTTGACGGGCCCGATGGGGATGCTTTGAACAGCAATCTGGCCCTTTACTCGAAAGCGATGGGCGAACTTGCGGAGCGTCGCGGTATTGGATTTGTGGATGCATTTTCAGCTTCCAAGAGTTGGTACGGGAAGGATAAGCTGACTATCGATGGGATTTTGCTTAACGTCGATGGCCATCGCAAGTTGGGCCGCTTTCTAGCGGAGCGTTTAGTGGGTGGGAAGGCTCCTGGAGAAGCGCAGTACGATGCCGTCCTTTCGATTGTTTCCGATAAAAATTGGACCTGGATGAATCACTACAAGATTCCAAATGGCGTGCATGTCTATGGCCGGCGTTACAATCCCTTCGGCCCGGATAATTACCCCTACGAGCTTGAGAAAGCGGAGGAAATGACGGAGGTGCGCGAGCGCGCGGTTTGGGCGAAGACGAAAGGAGAGGCGTTCGATATCGCGGCCGAGGATACGAAGACGACGGTCTTGCCGCCAGTGGAGACGAACTTCACGCTCAGCGCAAAGAACGGTACAGTCGATTATATGCCCGGTGAAGAGTCTGAGGTCGAGATCACGACTCCGGAGGGTTATCAGATGGAATTGTTCGCTTCCGAGAAGGAGTTTCCAGATTTAGCCAATCCCTGTCAGCTGAGTTTCGACAATAAAGGCAGGTTGTGGGTATCGACGATGGCCAGCTATCCGCATTATCGTATAGGCGATCCATTGCCAGACGATAAGCTCTTGATCTTGGAGGACACGGATGGAGACGGCAAGGCCGATAAGCAAACCGTATTTGCCGATGGACTACATATCCCGATTGGTTTCGAAATTGCTCCAGAGGGCGTCTATGTTTCTCAGAGCGACAGCCTAATTTTGCTGAAGGATATCGATGGTGATGACCGCTACGACGAAAAGGAGATCATTCTCAGCGGATTCGACGATCACGATACTCACCACGCGATTGCCGCGTTTACCGCTGATCCGTCGGGCGCGCTCATCATGTGCGAGGGCTTGTTTCTCCACTCTAATGTCGAGACGATTTATGGACCCGTGCGGGGGACTAATGGCGGGTTCTTCCGCTACGATCCGTTACGCAAGAAGTTGACGCGGCATGCTCAGGTGAATATCCCGAACCCTTGGGGCGCGGCTTTCGACGATTTCGGGCAGTCATTCTTCTTGTATACCTCGAGTACCGCCTTTTCGTGGATGACTCCGATGTCGGTGAAGCCAGTTTATGGATACAACTTGTATGCTCCGGATTTGTTGACGAGTAATCGCGTTCGCCCAACTTCGGGATTAGAGTTTGTTTCCAGCAGCCATTTTCCGGATGAGGTACAGGGCGATGTCCTGATCAATAACAATATCGGTTTCCTGGGCGCTAAACAGCATCAGATGATTGAGGATGGAGCGGGATTCACGACAGAGTATCGCCAGGATTTGTTTTCTTCGACGGACAAGAACTTTCGTCCGGTCGATTTGGAATTCGCGCCTGATGGATCGCTTTACGTGTCCGACTGGCATAACGCATTGATCGGTCACATGCAGCACAGCGCTCGCGATCCTTTGCGAGACCATAAACATGGTCGGATTTACCGGGTGACCTATCCCTCGCGACCTTTGATTGAGCCCGCGAAGGTTCATGGAGCGACGATTGCGGAGTTGCTGGAAAACTTGAAGCACTCGCAATATCGGACTCGCTACCGGACCCGTCGGGAACTTCGTGGAAGAGATGGAGACGAGGTGGTGCCTGCCGCGAGGCTTTGGGCAGCCGAACAAACGGATGATCGTTTGAAGCTCGAAGCGATGTGGGTGATTTGGGGTCTTGGCGAGATGGATGAAAAACTGCTGGCCGAATTGCTGGCTTCCGGGGATCATCGCGTGAGGAGTGCGGCGGTTAAGGTGGTCCGCTTTAATGCTCACAAATTGGATAATACTCCGGAATTGATTGACGCGGCTGCTGGCGACGCTCACGGGCGAGTCCGATTGGAAGCCCTCGTTGCCGCCTCATGGATGGAGCCTGAGATTGGATTGCCTATCGTGGATAAAATTACGGAGATTGGGATTGAGGGGAAAGCGGCCGAGATTGCTCTTTTAGCGGCAAATGCGGTCGTTCGAGGCGAATCGATCCCAAAGGTCGCGACTACGCGTCCGAGGAAAACGCCGCCGAAGGCAGCCAGTCCCTTGTTTTCCTTGGGCGAGGAAGTTTATCATCGGGACGGGCATTGCGGTACGTGTCATCAGGAGAATGGGCAAGGACTGCCTGATTTAGGGTTTCCGCCGTTGAACCAGACGAAGTGGGTTGAGGGCGATAAGGAGAGGCTCATTAAGATCACGCTCAAGGGACTCGTTGGACCCATTACAGTGAAAGGGCGTGAATATCCGGGGCTTGTTCCCATGACCGGATTTGAAGGATTGCTTAACGATCGGGAAATCGCGGCGGTTTTGACCTACGTGCGTCAGTCTTTCGGGAACACTGCTTCAGAGGTCAGCGAAGACGAAGTGAAGGCGATTCGCGAGAAATTCGCGGAAACGAAGGGACCGCTGGATGCCCGGTCTTTGATGGCTGATTGACGGCGGCTTTACCCGATTGATCGGCGTTTTCGAGAAATGAGTTCTTGAGATCGCGTTGCGAGGCAAGGCTTGGGATGCGCGATCAATTGCGATCTGGGATTGAGTGCTCAAAAATGAGCGCCAGTTCTCTCGCGTCGAACGAGTCAGTTGCCTCATGCGGGGCTTAAGCGCCGAAAGCGCTTCTTGTGAGTATCTGGCGCATTTCCGGCTAACTGCGGGCTCGTGATTAACCGATGTGCCTTCTCCATGCGACTCCATTGTCTGGTCGCTTTGTCTTCAGTTTTATGCGGGTTTTCCTTGTCTGCTCAGAGCCTTGATGATGCGAGAAGTATCGTCAGCGAGTGGGTTGAGGTAGAGAAAACGATATCCGAGGAGCGGGCTGAATGGAAAGACGAGGAGGCGCTCATCGTCGATATGATCGCTCTTTTGGAGACGGAAAAGACCAATCTCGAAGAGAAGATAGAGGCGGCGGAAGAAGGCGCTTCGGAGGCTGACAAGAAACGTCAGGCCTTGGTGGAGGAAAGCGACGAGTATCGGGCGGCAGTCGGAACTCTATCGGATAGTATAGTGGCGATGGAAGCTACGGTGATTGCTCTCCATCAGCAGTTCCCCTCTCCGCTGCAGGAGGAGGTTTCGAAGCTTTACACGCGGATTCCGCAGGGTGGCGAAGAGACGAGGCTTTCGGTTTCGCAGCGCCTGCAAAGCGTGATCGCTATCTTGAGCCAGGCGGACAAGTTTAATGGTGGAGTGCAGCTTGTTTCCGATATCCAGCAATTGGATTCGGGTCAGGCTGAAGTTGATGTGCTTTACTTTGGATTGGCGGGAGCGTTTTTTCAGGACCGCGAGGGGACGTACGTGGGGGTTGGCTTTCCCTCTAGCGAGGGCTGGGTTTGGGAGGAAACTCCAGAAAAGGCGACGGAAATCGCGAAGGTCTTTGCAGTATACGCTGGCGAGATGCAGGCGGAATTCGTGAACTTGCCGGTTAAGATAAAGTAGAATTTGAACGGAGATGAGGTTTATGAAGAAGGTATTTTCGGTTATAGCGGTCTTGGCTGCATTCGCATCTTTTCCGTGTTTTGGTTCCATAGGAGACGCGGTTGAGTCCGTTGAGAAATCCTTGAAGGATTCGCTTTTAGAGCTGGCGGAATTGCGTAAAGAAGTAGCGGAGAAGAAGGCTCCGCTTTCCAAAGAATTAAATCGCCTCAATTTGGAGGTAAATGACTTGAGGCAAGCATTCGAGAAGGCGTCGAGAACTCGAGATACCAAAGGCTTGGATCTGTCCTCGCTGGAGAACAACATCAAGCTAACGATGTAATCCACCTCGTCTTTTCGCTGCTTGGTGTTGTT
>JBCCZW010000314.1:0-5682 GCA_039186805.1 Verrucomicrobiota bacterium | reverse complement strand
GGCTTTGGCTCGGGGCTTGTGGGCTAGTGGCTTTTTGGCTACATGGGGGTGGTTGTCTAGGGCGTGTTTAAGTTGGTTGGCGTTCTGTGTCCCGGTGGGATCGGGATGGGGTTCGACTATCATTTCGGGGTTCCATACAACCTTGAAGATATCCAAAAGGTCTATATCGAGAATACCGGGATATGGGGATTGCAGTCAGACGTCCTGACGCCCTACGGAAACAATTGGTATGGCCAGAAAAACGGAACTATCCAGCCTTACATCGGCTACGATGCTCCGCAGCGCGTGACCGAGGAAGTGATGAACGTGACGACGGATGAAGCGATTGCGTGGATCCTTGATCGGGCAGGGAGTAGTCAGCCATTCTTTATGAATTTCGCCTCGGTTGCCGTTCATAACCCGATCGAGCCCACGCCTCTTATGCGAGGCACGAGCGCGGCGGGACTGTATGGAGACTTTATTCAGGACATAGATCACTCGCTGGGCCGTCTCATGGATGCCCTGGATATGATAGGCGAGCTAGAAGATACCGTGATCATTTTCGTAAGCGACAATGGCGGCGCAACCTACAATACTGATACTCCCCAAAAGGTCGCTGAAGATGCCGGGCTTCTGCTCAATGGCAACATTAGAGGCGATAAGGCTCAGATCTGGGAGGGCGGATTTAAGACGCCGTTTATCGTCAGTCACATTAACGGGAAGATTCCTCAAGGCGTCACTTCCGACAGGCAGGTGTCCACTGTGGATCTCTACGCGACTTTGGCCGATTACATTTCCGGCGAAACCAATAACTACAGGCGGGAAGGGATTGATGCTATAGACAGCAGCAGCTTCAAGGATGCTCTTCTGAACCCGACCACATCCACCTACGACCGTCCGCCGCTTGTTTTGCGCAGTGGAAAAGGCCGCAAGGCAATCCACTTCGATAATAACTGGAAGTATATCGAGTATTTTGAAGAGGATTCGGCATCGGATGCCCATCTCCTCAACCTGAATTCCGATCCTCTGGAAACGACGAATGTGATATCCTCAAATCCCGCCATCGGCAACAAAGGCCAAAGCCTGCTTGACACGATCGTCAATGCGACGGGAGGAAGCGTTTACTGAGTCTCCTAACAACCTATCCCAAAACCTCGAATGTTGCCGCTGAGAGTTCTTGAGGGTCTGAGCCAGGCGTGCTTAGGAGGCGGACCGAGCTTGCGTATTCGCGCGACAAATACATGTCATGCGAAGACTTGTCTAATATGTAGTCAGATAATGGATATCGATTGAAGATCTACCACGAGTCTAGAACCGATCCCAAAACCTCGAATCTCACAGGCAACGGCAATTTTCGAGGTTTTGGGATAGGTTCTAGACTTTGGATGCGTTTACAGTCCATCTTCGCGCGCCTCTTTTCCGGGCAAAGCGTTTGTGGCGGCTCGCGCGACTTCCCCTTGCGGGTGGAAAGAGATGGTATTATGAAGGCGTCAATCGGGTTCCTTTTCGATTGTTCGCTTTTCTGCATTACCCGAAGCTGGCAGTATCTGCGATGCTCTGACAAACGGAATGGATTGCTTTCGAACTGTCTTCGATCGGGCGGAGACATTCGGGGCAAGCGCCTTGGAGTCTGGGTACTGGTTTTCGAGTTCTGCGGCGGTTCGCGGCTGCCAACGGTTTGTCTTTAGGGTCCGAGCGTCTTTGCGGGTAGGATGCCGCTGATAAATCCTTTGGCGACGGCGGCGGGGGCGTTGATGACGTCGAGCTTCAGATAGATGTGGCGAACGTGGTAGGCTACCGTGGTAGAACTTATTTCGAGCTTGTCGGCGATTTCTTTTTTAGAGAGCCCTGCGGCGAGGAGGTCTAGAATCTCGAGTTCGCGATTGGAAAGGGACTTTTCAGGCGGATTGCCGCGTGGTTGGAGGGCTTTGAGCTTGGCCAAGATGAATTTGGCGATTTGGGGATCTAGGGAAGCTCCGCCTTCCATGACAGTTTGAATGCCTCCGGCTATTTGATGGAATCGGGCCGACTTGAGAAGATATCCAGATGCTCCGCGCGTAATGGCTGAGAGGATACTCTCTTCTTGGTTGGATTGAGAGAGAATGATGATTTTGAGCTCTGGGGAGTATTCCCTGAACCAGGGGATAGCTTCAAGCCCAGACATACCCGGCAGGTTGAGATCGAGGAGCAAGACATCGGCTTTGTCGTTCCTCTTGGCGTATTGGATTTTTCGCAGAGCGACCTCGGCGGTGCCATATTGACTGTGCAGTTCCGCGTTTTCGCAGCGTTTGAGGGAACGTTCGAGGACCTCCCGGTAGCCGGCGTGGTCTTCGACGAGCATGACTCGTGTGGGTTTATTCATGTTAGAAATCCGATCGTTCGCTTCTTGAGCGTAAGAATTATTTGGGTACCTTGCATGGGCGTGTGAGAGGCTGAGACTTTGGCTCTCATAAGGCGGGCGCGTCGTTTGAGGGAAGGGGGAATACCGTCTTTGGTGGAGTCGAGGAAGCCTTTGCCGTTGTCGTCTACCTGCAATGTGGTCGATCGATTGGTGGCTGCAATAAGCGTGCGCACTTTGGTGGCTTCCGAGTGCCGGAGGATGTTGGTGAGGCACTCTTTGTAGAAGAGGAATAGATCGATACGCTTTTGAGCTTGGAGTTGGCGGAGGTGTTCTTCGCCTTGGATGTCGATGTTTTGATGCAGGTCTGTGAGGAGACGGCGGGACAAGTTCTTGATGTCTTCCACTAAGTCTTCGCAGATTCCCTTTGCTTCCAGAATGTTGGTACAATGTCGGGCGGCGGCTCCGCTTCGCTCGGTGAATTCGCGTATTTGCTGGAGCGATTCAATCAGCTCTTCCCGGGAATCGAGAGAGTCTAGAGCGAGGTCGCTGTAGAGTCCGATCGTATGCAGGTCGGCGCCGAGCTCGTCGTGGAGGTCTGCCGCGATGCGTTCGCGGATGCGGGTGGCTTGACGCATGCGGATGTATCGACCGATGAAAATGCTGGCGGCGATCCCCATCGCGAGCAGGATGGCGAGGAGGACCATGCGCTCGAGGAGTTTCTTTTGCGCGGCGTAGCGAAGATTCAGCTCGGCGATGACGTGAGGACGTTCGCTTTCGAGCTGATAGCGAGTCGCTAGTTCGTTTAGCCATTCTCGCGTGGAGAGTATCTCTCCATAATAGTTGTGGCCGTCGGTGAGAGCGCTCAGAGGTCGGTCGTGAGGACTTTCAGGGGTTGCGGTGGAGGGCGCGTGGAGTGCTACGTTTTCGCCGTTCGAGAAGAGTTCGATTTCAGCGAACCCTATCCGAGAGAGTTCGAGCCGCGTTTGAGGGGGAGATCCGTTTTCGACTGCGGCAATGTTTACGAAGCGACATGAGATTTCGGGGATGCGCCACATCATGATAGGGCCGGATTGATTGAGGTTGGGTCTATAGAAATCGATTAGAGTGACGGCGTCCGTAAAGTCGGCTTTAGTTGCTCCCAGAATTCTGAGATGCTGCGGGAAGCCAAGATCGCCGGTGAAGGCCTGAGGGACGGTATCGCCTTGTTCGACAGCATGTATCTGAATACGGGATACAAGGTAGTTTTGACCGAGGTCGATGGTGAGGTATGGCTTTTCGCCAGGTCCGCTGAGGTAGGCGGCGCTCTGCTTGCCCTGGGCCGAGTTCATCAGGTAGGGCATGTGGCCGTCTACCAGGAATCGCTTGTCCCAGGCGTTTCCCCAGCCTCGTTCGTTGGACGAGCTCTTTACGGGGCGTCTGAGCGCTACATTTTCTGGACCGCTGAATACGAGGATTTCCGATAGTACGAGGGCCGACGCTCCCGAGTGCGCGCGCCGGGTGAGCTGAGTAGCTTCTAGCCTGACCCAAGAAGCTTGCTTTTGCGATATGGGGAGCACGAGTGGGGCGATGCCGTTCGCGTTTTCCGTAGAGGCTTGGAATGCGGCGATGACTTCGCCTTCCTGTTCTTCCGGCGTTCCGGCGATGATTTGGAATGCGGCAGGGAAGGCGTCGGCTTTGAATCCTTTGTCGGTATCGCGGCGAATAGTGGGAACTACGATGATTTCGTCGATTACGTGGAGTTCGCCCAGATCTATTTCGACCCATTCTTTTTCGGTGTTCGGCTTGGAATGATAGCCGATCGACCCGACACCGCCGCGGACGCTGTAGCTTGCGAGGTTTTCAAGGCTGGAGTCGATCTTAAGCAGCCTTTGCTCGAGTTCGGACAGGGTTTTCGAGCCTAGTTCATAGTCATGCGCGATTGCTAGGCTCTGTAGGGAAAAAAGCGCTACAACCCATCGGAAGCGAATGGTGAATTGGGGTGGAATCATTTTGCGGGAGCGAGCGCTTAGTCGGAAAGATCTGAGAGCATCGATTGGGCTGATATTAAAGTAGATAATGCTAGTTTATAGTACCGTTTATTCGGACGGTATGCAAGCGCATGGGGAAATGTATACTCTTAAATCATCCCGCGAAAAAGGCTGCGAGCTCGTTTTGCGGCTGATCTCTCAGGCTATTTGAAAGTCTGAGCTGCCCCACGAACGTCCAAAAGACGTAAACCTCAAAACAAACGCTACGAAATTAGAATGAGACCCCATAATGCGATCAAACTGATCCTAGGCTCGAGCGCAGCTGCGCTTGCCTCTTCTCTGAGCGTCATTGCTCAGGAAAGCGCTAACGAAAGCGACGAATTCTTCGAACTCTCACCCTTTGAGGTGACTGCCGGCAGTGACGGTAACTACAGGGTGAGCGATACCCTTGCGGGGAGCCGTTTACGTTCGGAAATGAAGGACATTGGAGCATCGATTACTCACTTAAGCGCCGACTTCATCAGCGACATCGGCGCCTCTGATCTGAGCGAAATGCTTGCTTATTTGCCAAGCGCGGAGCAGGAGACTTCCGCGATTAACGAGGTAGACTTTGCCGGCGTATTCCGCGCCCAGAGATATCGCGTGCGCGGTCTGTTTTCCGAGTCGATCGCTCGGAACTATCATACGGGAGCGGTGGGAGAATATATGCCTCCGATGGATGCCTATAACGCGGGACGGACGACTCTCTCGGCGGGAGCTAATTCCATCCTTTTCGGATCAGCTAATCCGGCAGGCCTAATTAATACGCAAACAGTTGTGCCGATTATGGGAGAAGATTCGCACCGGCTCGTGCATCGAACCGATAACTATGGCACAATGCGATTCGAGTATCATGGCAACTTCGCGCTGATTGAAGATAAATTGGCGGTGCGCTTCGATCTGCTGGAGGAGGATCGCGACTTGTACTTGGATCCTCAATGGAAGGACCAGACTCGAATTTATGGAGCCTTGAAGTGGAAGCTTAGCGACAGGACGACGATCAATGCGAATTTCGAGTCAATAGACTTCGCTCGCAATGCTCCTGTGGCGACCATCTACAAGGATCGTTCCGACCTTTGGAGAGATAACGGCATGGCTACGGTGGAGATCACGGGTACGAGTAATCCGACGAATGCGGCCCTCGGCATTCGTACTTACTCTGGAGCTCAAAGGATCAATGCGGTTCTAGGTTCATCAGATCCCGACGTTCCTGTATCGCAAAATTGGAGACATCATGCGGTCGGTAATGATTCGCGCTGGTCAGTCACCAATCGCGCCGGGATATCGAATCTAGATTTGTATGATCCCGCGACGAATTTGGGGGCGAATTGGAGGATCGATGATAGAACGGCTTGG
>JBCCZW010000313.1:0-5695 GCA_039186805.1 Verrucomicrobiota bacterium | reverse complement strand
TTCTCGTTTTGTCTGGCGACACCACCTCTGGTTTTCAAGCCATTGCCGACGGAACAGACCCTGGGATTCTGGAAATGGAATACCCCGCCGCAGTAGGTGGCGTACTGAACCAACACGCTTGGAATCTCGCTTGGGTCGGTCTCGTAACGATCATCGGGGCCCTTTACATCTGGCGAGGAAACGTCACTGCAATTTGGGTTACCGCGATGGTAGGGGGACTGCTCGACGTCGGATACTTTATCTTCATCGATTTGGGCGGCTTCAATCGATTCATGCCGGGTACCGTCATGACGGTCGTATCCGCCCTAGCGATCATACTCAGCTTTCGAGCCTGGTTCCTGAAGCGTATGCGTCCGTCCTACCCCGTGTTGACTTTCCGGTTTTTCCAGTTTTTCGGAGCGAGGGCTTCGGCTTCGAAGTTGGTCATTGAGGGGAGTCTTCGCAGTGCTTCGCTGAGATAGGCCATCGGCTCGATGCCGCGGCGGCGGCAGCTCTCCAGGATAGTGTAGATGACCGCGCTGGACTTGCCCGCGTCTGGGCTGCCTACGAACAGCCAGTTCTTGGCGCCCAGCTTGCAGGGGCGGATAGCCTGTTCGGTGAGATTGTTGTCGATGCGGGCTTGGCTATGATCGACGTAGGCGGTCAGCTTGCTCCATTGATTGCGGCTGTATCCGATCGCTTCGGCAAGTCCGCTCTTGGAGGGATAGCGGTCGCATTCGGATTCGAGAAGGTCTTCGATCTTTTCGAGAACAGGCAAGCTCTTGGCTTTGCGTCCCTCGCTTCTGGCGATCGGGTCATCGGGCAGCGAAGCTTCTACCGCGTAGAGTTCGCGGATGGACAGAAGATAGCGGACAGCTTCGGATTGACCGCCTTTCCACGCCTCGTAGAACTTGCGCCTGGCGTGCGCCCAGCAGCCCAGCTGGACGATCGGCAGCCCCGCGCAGGCCGAATCGTAGACCTGGTAGCCGTCGCTTTGGAGCAGTCCTTCGAACTTGGATACGATCCCTTCGGCGACTTTCGCTCCTCGACCTAGAGACCAGTCGAAGCAGACGTCGCCTTCGGGGCGACCGAAGACCCAGAAGTACCCTTTATGGCTCTTGCCTTTGCGTTCCGTATCCAAATACCGGATAGGCGTCTCGTCGATCTGCAGATAGTCGCCGCCGATCAATCCGTTGCGGATGGAGCGGTAGATGATCGAAAGCCAGTTCTCGACAGCGTAGGCGATCCAGTCGCACATCCTCTGGCGAGGGATGGAGACGCCGAAGCGCTCCCGGAAAATCTTCTCGAGCCGATACAGCGGCATATGGTCGGCGTACTTCCAGACTATGATCTGGGCAACCAGTCCAGCTGCGGGGATGCCGCCGGGGATAAGTCTTGGAGGAAGCTCGGCGATGAAGGGAACCGCGTCGATATCGGCTTTCTTGACGAATTTGGGCCGTACCGTCACGCGCTGGACGAACCTCATGGGCACGACGTCGAGCTCTTTCGTAGTCTCTTCGCCGATACGCTGGTAGGCTTCGGGATCGGCCTTCACCTCTTCGGGAACGATCTCGACTGTGACGGTCTCGATGTCCTCGGGGATCTTCGCGACGGCCTCGGCAGAGCGGGGCTTGCGCCGGGCGTAGCCGATGACTTCCTTTTCGGTCGCGGCTTGTTCGGCCTGCTCCTGGTCCAGCTCGGCCAAGGCGAGGGTAAGCTGGGCGTCGGAGATCCTCTCGCATGCGGGCGAACCGAAGAGCTTGCGCTTGAGAGCTTCTATCTGGCGTTTGAGATACCCGTTCTCGCTGAAGAGATCGCGGTTTTCGGTCTCCAGCTTCGCGATACGCGAATCTTTTTCGTCGATCGTAGGCATCCGATGGATACGGATGCATGGATCGAGGCTAATCGCCAGCCAAAAGCTTCTTGAATCGCAGCTTCTTCACGTCGTCTCCGATCAGCAGGCAGGCCAGCTCGTCGGCGGTGAGCTTCTCCTTGCCTTCGGGGCTCTCCGGCCAATCGAAGCGGCTGTGGTGAAGCCGGCGCGTTCCGCAGAAGACGCCGGCGGAATCGACCGAAAGGAACTTGAGCGAAGCCCGAGTCCGGTTGGAGAAGACATAGAGCACGCCCTGTTCGGCTTCGCCGACCAGAGCCCTCAATCCGTCGGCCCCTTTCCTCAAGTCGGCCACGCCTCCGTAGACGTAGCAGCGTTCGCTTTCCAACAATGACATCGGGAAAGCATAACCGAAACGAAGAGCTAAAAGCTAGATGCGCCAGAGCGGACGGTTACCCTGAAGCGTCAAAACTAAACCGACGCTTGAGTTGCCATTACCCCCACAAATGAGCCCACTCGCAAGGAGGTCGGACATTAGTCCGACCTTCTTCCTTGCTCATCCCAACAGATATAACAAATCCAAGAAAAACGAAAACCTCAGACTCTTAAACCCGACCAACCCCAATCGCTTACCTTACTTAGATCCCGCGGCCAAGCCTCGCTGCGACGCTTCCACAAACGCCAGAAACTTCTGAGCATCCGCTGTATCCGCAAATTCGCTACTAGTCACCTTCTCCACCGCTTGCTGCCGATTCAGCCCATCGCGATAAAAGGTTCGAAATAGAAACTTCACAACTTTCATCCGATCCGCATCGAAGCCATTTCGCTCCAAACCGACTTTATTGAAAACGCGTATCTTCGCGGGATGCCCCTCCCCCAACATAAACGGAGCTATATCCTGCTCGACCTTCGCGCAGCCACCGATGAACGAGTATTCGCCAATCTTGCAAAACTGGTGAATCGCGGTACCTCCTCCTCCTACCGTAACATGATCTTCTACTTCCACATGCCCCGCGAAAGTCGCTCCATTGCTCGCGATCAAATGATTCCCTATCGTACAGCAATGCCCCACGTGACAATAGGCTAGAAAGTAGTTGTCGTCCCCAATGACGGTGAAGTCGCCATCGCTGGTCGCCGCATGAATACTCGTGTATTCGCGAATCACCGTCCGGTCTCCGATTCTCGTCCCGGGCCTGCCGCCCTTGAATTTGAGATCCTGAGTCTGCATCCCGATGGAGGCGTAGGGATAAACTTCGCAATCCTCGCCCAAGAATGTATAGCCCCAGATTGTCGCATGATGCCAGACTTTGGTCCCCTTTCCGATCGTCACGTCAGGTCCAATTACCGAGTAAGGGCCTACCTCGACCCCTTCGCCAAGATTCGCTTTCGGATCGATGACTGCAGTAGGATGAATATTCGTAGCCATAATTTAACTACCTTTGATTAATCGTTCCGACACGAAGGAGAGGGCTTTCGGAAACATTACATTTCAGCCTCTTTGTCTATCAACATGAACTTAAGTTCCCCAGAGGAAACTACTTTGCCCGCCACCTTGCAAGTCGCCGCCGCAGTCCCGATCTTGCCCCGCAACACCTTTAGGAGCTTCACGTCGATCACCACCTGATCGCCAGGAATCACCTTGTTGCGGAACTTCACCTTATCGATGCTCATGAAAACCGCCGTCTTACCTGCGTTCTTAGTCGCCCTCAGCATCAAGATGCCGGCTGCCTGCGCCATCGCTTCCACCTGAAGCACGCCCGGCATAATCGGCTGTCCTGGGTAGTGACCCTGGAAATACTCTTCATTGATGGTGCAGTTCTTGATCGCCGTCAGTTCGTCATCACCGCGAAACTCGACCACCCGATCAATCATCAGGAAAGGATAGCGATGAGGTAAGGTGTCGATTACCCGGCGAATATCCAACTCCGCCTCGTCCTCCACGATCACCTTGCTCTTCGCTTCCTTCGGAGCCTTTTGCGACTCCTCCATACGATCAAAGAGCTTCCGCGTCAGTTCGGAATTCAAAGCATGGCTCGGACGCACCGCGATGATATGCGCCTTCAGCGGCTTGCCGAGTAGCAAGATATCCCCGATCACGTCTAAAATCTTGTGACGCACTAATTCGTCCTCAAAGCGAAGAGGCTCCTTGGACATGATCTTGTCCCCCTTCAGCACGATCGCATTTTCCAAACTGCCCCCGCGAATCTTCCCCAACTTGATCAGCTCCTCGATTTCTTCGTAGATCGTAAATGTGCGAGCTGCCGCGATCTGAGTCGAATAAACCTCCGGATCGATCTCGATCGCCAAATGCTGAGTGTGCACCCCTCGGTCGTCCGCCGAAGTACAAGTCACCTTCAAGCCATCGTAAGGGAGCGCGATTAGCGACGAATTCCCCTTTGTTACCGAGACCGATTGATCCAGGGCGTAATACTCGCGCTCCGCATCCTGCTCGACCGGCTCGCCTTCTAGAATCATATTCACATAAGCCTTGGCCGAACCATCCATAATCGGCGGCTCGCTCGCATTCATCTCAACCAAGACATTATCAACCCCCATCCCATGAAGCGCCGAAAGCACGTGTTCGACCGTATGAAGCTTCACATGGCCCGTCCCCACAGTCGTATTGCGAACCAGGTCTCCGATCTGCGAAATGTGAGGCGTAATCTCCGGCTTTTCATGCAAGTCCACCCGCCGAAAAGTAACGCCCGTGTTCGGCTCGGCCGGCTTCACAGTGAGCGTCACCTTGTCGCCCGTATGCAGCGCAGTCCCGCTGATGCTTACCTCCCGGAGAATGGTCCGTTGCTTCATGGGCCAAGCTAAGTGGGGCATTTAATCTCAAATGACAAGCCCTCAGATTTCACGAATTCGTCATACTTCTCACCCCTGAGCGAACATACCGTAACTCAAAAAGCAGCATCGAGCGTGAGCTCTATGAGATCCACTCATCGATCTCTCATCGAGCTCACGCTCGATGCTACTTTCTTCTAACACGCTTCGTCCCTCCAATAGCTCCTCCCCAAGGATTGACACTCGCCCTTCCACCCTCTACTCCAGCACGTTTTCCAGAATAAATTCACTCAAGCAAAACCAACTATGCCACTCGCATTAGACCTCAGAAAAGGCAACGTCATCAACCACAACGGCACCCCTTGCCTTATTCTCGAAACGCATCACCGTACCCCCGGCAAGGGCCAGCCCGTAGTTCAAACCAAGATGCGTAATCTCAGCACTGGCCGGTCCGCTGACTTTCGTTTTGGCTCCACCGAAAAGGTCGAAGTCCTAATGACCGAACGCAAGAACCTCGAGTTCAGCTACGAAGACCGCGGCACCTATTCGTTCATGGATCTCGAAACCTATGAGACCACCGAGTTCGACAAGGAATTTGTCGCCGACTCCATCGACTTCCTCGTCCCCAACACTGAATACGAATTTCTCTTCGTCGACGGGAAGCCCGTTCAAATCAACCTACCCGCTTCTGTCGAACTCACCGTCACAGAATCAGCGGAAGGCATCCGAGGCGACACTGCTTCCAACGTGCAAAAACCCGCCACCCTCGAAACCGGCCTCACCATCCAAGTACCGCTCTTCATAAAGGAAGGCGAAACCATCAAGGTAGGTACGTCAGACAAAAGCTACATGGGCCGCGTCTAAAACGCCCGCAACAGATCCAATTTACAAAAAAGCGTCCTCAACCGAGGACGCTTTTTCATTTTCAAAAATCTGTAGGCCGGGGCGCCGACCCGGCACCCTAGAGTAGCAGGCCTACAACCCCACCTCAAATACCTTCCCAGCCAGCATATCCGGAACGAGGATACGCTTGTTCTTCTCGTCCAGGTAAAAATCAGCTGCCGATTGTAGTCCCTCCAGCAATACAGTCTTTTCTCC
>JBCCZW010000312.1:0-5698 GCA_039186805.1 Verrucomicrobiota bacterium | reverse complement strand
GAAGTCTGCTATGATTCTGGAGCTCGGTTGCGGTTAGTTGAGGCGTTTTTCGGTAAAGGCGGAGAGGGCTTCGTAGAAGTCGATGGTTTGCTTTTCGATGAAGAGGCCGTGGCGGTTGAAGGACAGGAGCTTGAGGGTGACGTCTTTTTTGGCTTTTTTCAGCTTCTTATTCATAAGCTTAGACTGCGAGTGGGCTACGACCTCGTCGGCTCGGCCGTGTATCAGGAAAATGGGGATGTCGATATCATTGACCATTTCTACGGTGGACGCGGCGAGCCATTTGTCTTTCTCGTTATCGTAGTCGCCGTAGTAGGTGTGGAGCTTGAGCCGGTAGTAAATGGGCTCTTCTTTGAACTCTCGGTCGAATTCCTTGACCCAGTCGTAGACGCCCGCGTAGCCGATGGCGCATTGATAGAGGTCTCCGTATTCTGCGGCGCTGTGGAGGGCGACGTGGCCGCCGAAGCTGGAGCCGTAGATAGCGATTTTTTCGGGGTCGCTGTATCCGTTTTTTATAGACCACTTTACCACGTCGGCAACATCGTGAGCAGCGTTGCGGATGGGGTGCATGTGGTTATAGGGACTGTAGTCGGTGCCGAAACCTTCTGAGCCGCGGTAGTTGACTTTGATGACGGTGTAGCCAAGGGCGGCGAAGTATTGAGCTTCGCGATCCCAGCCCCAGAAGTCGCGGGCGCGAGGGCCGCCATGGATCATGGCGATGGTTTTGTTGGGGTCTTTTGAGTCTCGAGGCGTAGTTATATAGGTGTGGATGCCGATGCCTTCTCGGTTGGGGATTTGGAGGATTCGTGTTTCGGACATTTCTTTGGGGTCGATCCACGGCATCGATCTGACGACTGTACGTTCACTTTGGTTTGAAGGGTCGAACGCGACCCATTCGGGGGGAAGTGTGTCGCTGGAGCGTTCGTAGATGACGCTTCCGTTGGGGCCGAAGCCGATGACTTTGTTTTCAGAGTCGGGGTGGTTGGCGTTAATGGCCGATTGGATGGATTGGTGTTGGGGATCAAACCAGACGGTTCTCAGTCTGTCGGTTATGTAGTGGAAGCCGAAGCTGTCTTCGGTTTCGGGATCGAGAATGTACTCTGAGGGAATGAGGTCGTAGTTGGGATCCGAGTACGGTTCACCGTAGAATTGGGAGGTGGCGATGTCAAAGTGACGACCCAGAACAAAGGGTTCACCGTCGGGGCGGTAAAACACTATGATTTTCTGCGGTTCGTTGGTGAAGAATAGGGCGTAAACTTCGCCGAAGTAGGGAAGGAGTTTCCATTCTTCTTCTCCGTAGTTATGTTCTAGTTGGTCTTTTTCGTTCTCGTCTACGTAGTGGCGTATGCGGGGATTGGCATGTTTGTCAGTGTACCAGACGATGATGTGTCCTGGATTCTTGGCGACAAGCTTATGGGATTGGGAGGAAACGTCGTGTCGATAGAGATCGAAAAATTTTTCGCCTTTGCGGCCTTCTTCCTTTACGAGGAGGCGATTCTTAACGTCGGGCATGAGATCGTAGGCAAGTACGAATTGGGTGGGTTCGTCTCTGGAGAGTCTGGAGTTGGTAAGATGAATGTAGGCGGGTTGGCCGAGCTTGTGAGCGTAGCAGATGATCTGATCTCGATCGATCCAATAGTAGTCGTAGATCTCGGCGTTTAGTTCGTTGCGCCGCGTGTAGTAGAATCGGTCATTTTCGAAGCTGTAGGATTTGAGCACGCTTTTGCCGTTCTGATAGCCGATGAAGCTGAGGTACTCGTTGCCGGGGGCTATGCGGAGGTCCCGGGCTTCGGTTTGCATAAAGAACTTTTGAGCGAGCGTTTTCGGAGCGCGCGGCTTGGCGAAGGCTTCTATTGCGAGGAGGAGAGCGAGAGTCGCGAGAAGGTATTTCAGTGAAATCGGGCGCATGGAGTAGGTGAAAAGTGTATACGCGTTTGCTTGGTTCAAGGTTTTCGGAATTTCGTGGGGAATCGGTCGTCGGTGGAGTTGATAAGTTTCAGGCGCTTGCAGTAGTTTGATGACATGATTTGGTAGGTCGAATCTTAGTGTAATTAGAATTATGAATCAGCCGAATACTCTATTCATTCTTCTTGGCGATCTTGGTTGGAGGGAATGGGGGATGGGTTTTGGGGTTGGGATGGTGGGTTCTGGGTCGGCAGCTGGAAGCAGCCGCTCCTGGGTTGTGGTATGGGTCGGACTGAAGTCCAACCTCCTGGATTTATGGTTGGGGCATCGCAGCCAAAGCTGATCTCTGCGCCTTTTTTGGCTTTTCATGAGGGGAGGTTTGGCTACGGTTTCGAATCGTGAAGCGAACGGTCTTAGTTACGGGCGCGAGCAGGGGAATCGGACTTGAGTTTGTTCGTCAGTATTTAATGACGGATACGCTGGTGGTCGCAACTTGCCGCAATCTAGTGGGGGCGAGCGAGTTGATGTCGCTTGGCGCGGGGGCGAAGGGCGAATTGAGAGTCGAACGCATGGATGTTGTGGATACGGACTCAATCGAGGATTTGGCGAAGCGATTGAAGAGCGAGGGCGTAGAGCTTAATCGTCTCATATCGAACGCGGGCATTTCTGGCGAGGAACGATTGAATCGTTGGACCTCGAGGAATTTTCTCGATGTTTTGAATACGAATTCTGTCGGTCCGGCTTTAGTCGCTCAAGCGTTTCGGCGGGTTATGGCTCCGGGTTCGGTTTTGGTGAATATGTCGTCTGGAATTGGGTCCTTCGCGTTGAATATTTTTCCGGAGGGGCCTTTGGATGCTTATGCGATGAGTAAGGCGGCCTTGAATATGTTGACGATTCGTTTGGCTGAGAAATTCAAAGCTTGGAATATTGGCGTCGTGGCGATGAGTCCGGGTTGGGTGAAAACGGATATGGGCGGACAGGAGGCTACCTTGGAGGTGGATGAATCGGTGGGTAAGTTGATCGCTTTGATCGATGGTTTTGGAATGGGGGATTCGGGACGTTTTGTGAGTGTCGAGGGGGAGGATATCGAGTGGTGAGTTTGTTAGGCAAGAGACTGGCCAAAAAGAAGCGGGGCGTTGCTGAAGTGCAAATGGCTCCGATGATCGATATGGTCTTTCTTCTGCTAGTCTTCTTTATGTGCGTGAGCTCTATCTCGCAGGCGGGGCTATTGGTGGAGTTGGATTTGCCGGAGTCGGCGGCGAGCGAGACGCCGGATGAGCTATCGGGGAGGGTGACGATTTCGGTGACAGCGGAGGGGGTCTATTGGGGAGGCGAATTGCTGACAGAGGGTGAATTGGAGCTTCGTCTTGAAGAGATGAGCGCAGAGGTTCAGGGAGCAAAGCTGTTGATTCGGGCGGACCGAGAGGTTCGCTATTCGAAGATTAGGGATGTGATGAAAGCGGCGGCCGATATTGGGATGAGCGACTACATTTACGCGACGCATCAGATGTGATGAGTAGGGCTAAGAAGAGAAAGACGGTTTTGGATCTGCCGATCGCGCCCATGATCGACGTGGTCTTCCTGCTGCTAATTTACTTTATGGTGAGTTCTACGATTCGGAAGCAGGAGGCGGATTTGAGCTTTTCGCTGCCGGGAGTCGTGGAGCAAGAAGAGGCCTTGGAGATTCCGGACGAGCAGGTGATCGTGTTGACGGCTGAGGGTCAGGCGGTGATGAACGAGTTCGCCTATGATTCGCCGGAGAAGGCGGAGTACGTGGAATTGGCGGCGATGTTGTCGCGGTTTCGGCAGGCAAGTTTGGCGAATGGCGTCGAGGCGCGGATTACGATTTCGCCGGATGATGAGACGAGGCATGACGCGGTGGTCAAAGTGATGGATGCATGCGCGAGGGCGAAGGTGACGGCGGTAGGGTTTAGTTTGTAGGAGTTGGCGGTTAGCTTTGGGCGCGCGTTGTGGTTGAGGGATGATGGGCTCTGCTAGGTCCGGCGCGGCGGCCGGACCCTACCTTGGGGTATGGCCTCGTGGACGATGGCAGCCACCTTTTTGGTCTTGCTTTGGGAGGGGGGCGGCTTTGTTTGGCGGAATGGCTAAGAAATCTCAGGCGACTTGGGGAGGACGTTTCTCGAAAGGACCGGCGGAATTAATGCTGGCATTTAGCGAGTCTGTTTCGTTCGACAAGCGTTTGGCGCCTTACGATATTTTGGTGAATAAGGCGCATTCTGCAATGCTCCAATCGGTGGGGATTCTCACTAAGAAGGAGATGCGGGAGATTCATAAAGGTCTCGATGCTGTTGCTAAGCAAATTGCGGACGGGAAGCTGAAGTGGAATCCGGCCTTTGAAGATGTTCATATGAATATCGAGCAGGCATTGACGAAAATCGCCCCGGCGGCCGCGAAGATGCACACCGCGCGGTCGCGTAATGACCAGGTGGCTACGGATTCGCGTTTGTTTATCAAGGATGCTTGCGAGCAGATTGTGGGTAAATTGAGGAGCTCGATGAAAGCTTTGGTTGCGGTGGGCGAGGCCAATCAAGGAGTATTCATTCCTGGATACACGCACTTGCAAAGGGCGCAGCCGGTTTCGGTGGCTCACCATTTGCTGGCTTATGTGGAGATGTTTAGTCGAGACATAGAGCGTTTCGAGAAAGTTTGGGATGAGGCGAATTGGTGTCCCTTGGGATCGGGCGCTTTGGCGGGGACGACTTTGAATATCGATCGCGAATTCACGGCGAAGGCCTTGGGTTTTGCGGATAAGCGAGGCAAGGCGCGGATTACGCAGAACAGCATGGACTCGGTGGCGGATAGGGATGCCTTTATAGACTTCGCGCACGCCTGTTCGGTTTGCGGCGTGCACATCTCCCGTTTGGCGGAGGATGTGATTCTCTGGAATAGTTCAGAATTTGGATACGTTAAGTTGCCGGATGCCTTTACGACGGGTTCGAGCTTGATGCCGCAAAAGAAAAATCCGGATTCTTTCGAGCTGCTGAGGGGGAAGTCGGGGCGTTTGATCGGATCGACTCAGGCTTTGTATGCAATGGTGAAAGGCTTGCCGCTTACTTACAATCGCGACCTGCAGGAAGATAAGGCGCAGATCTTCGATAGTTTCGATCAGATCACGATTTGCTTGGATGTGCTGGTGGGTTCAGTGGATGGTATGTCTTTTAATGAAGAAGCATGCAAGGAGGCCGTATCCGATCCGGCACTACTAGCGACCGACTTAGCGGATTTCTTGGTCAACGAAGGCGTAGCTTTCCGAGAGGCGCACCATGCGGTGGGCGCTTTGGTGGCGATAGGGGAGAAATTGGATACGCCGCTTGATCAGATTTCCGACGAAGACGCGAAAAAGGCGCATCCGAAGATCGCGGGGAACTGGCGTTCGGTGTTTGATCTGAAGACGGCTATGATGGCGCGGGAAGGCATCGGCATGCCGGGGCCACGGCAGATCAAGAAGCAGTTAGGTCGATGGAAGCGATCTCTTGGGTGAGCCGTTAGGCTTCTTTGTCGCTTAGCTTTGAAGTGTTAAGACGGCTGCGTTTGGGGCTTTTTCTTTGTGTGTTTAGGTTTTCAATGGGTATTGCGCCTCATTAGAGAGGCTCGCATGTCCTGCGGAGTCATTCCGGTCCACCTTCTGAACGCGCGCTGAAAGGCATTGGAATCCTTGTAGCCTATGAGGTAGGCGATTTCTTGGTTGGCCATGCCGCTGTCCGAAAGATATCTTGTTGCTAGCTCTTTTCTGGTGTCGTCAAGCAGCGCCTGAAAGGTCGTGCCCTCTGCGCGT
>JBCCZW010000311.1:0-5714 GCA_039186805.1 Verrucomicrobiota bacterium | reverse complement strand
TTGAAATGTCGGAGAAGAGCTGGCCGGCTTCCTCGACAATCAACCACACCGGGGCGAATACGATCACCGTGGTTAGGGTAGAGGCAAGGACGGAGGACCATACCTCTTTTACCCCCGCTATGGCCGCCTCGATACGGCCCATGCCCCGCCGTCGCTTTTTCTCGATGCTTTCCAATACGACGATGGCGTTGTCTACCGTCATGCCGATTGCGAAGGCGACCCCGGCTAGGGAGATGACGTTGATGGTGCGGCCAGCGGCTTGCAGCCCGATGAATGCGGCGATGGTACAGATGGGAATGCCGGCCACGCAAAGGAGCGTACCGGAAGCCGATCTCAGGAACAGCCATAGCGCTACAGTCGCGGCGATGGCACCCAGTATCAAGTTTCTCCATACATTTTGTATGGAGTCGACGACATAGCGTACGTCGTCGCTCATGAGCGACATCTTAAGTCCGACAGGGGCGAGCACATCGCGATTGATTTGTTCGACCGCTTCGGTCATCGCCGAACGAATTTCGATGACATTGGTCCCAGACTCTCGCGACACGGCCACCAGTATGCCCAGTTCTCCGGTTTGATAGACGACGGTACTCGGTTCGTAAAAACCCAGCTCGACGTCTGCAACGTCTCCGAGCTTCGTTACGGAATCTCCGGTGCGTCGCAAGATGATGGAGGAGAGTTGCTCGGGCTCTTCAAGCCGACCGATGGTACGTACCAGGTAGAGGCGTTTGCCGCTGCTGATGTCGCCTGCGGATATGTCTCGATTTCGATCGCGAATGGCGTTGCGTACCTCTTGCATGGTGACGCCCACGGCAGCCAATCGAGCGAGATCAACGTTTATCTTAATCTGTTGTTCAGGCGCTCCGTTCACACGGATTTGAGAAACGCCGGGTACGCGTTCCATCCGAGGCTTTACCCGTTCGAGGACGAAATCGATCATGCGTAGAATGTCCTCTGGTTCCCTTTCTCCTGAGGTGTCTACCAGTCCGTAGAAGAGGAATGAATTGGAGGAAAAGGAAGTGGCGATCACGCGTGGTTCGTCGACGTTCTCAGGGTAGCCCGGCACTTGGCTGATGGCGTTTAGGACGCGGATGAGGGCGTCGTTCACGTCGACCGACGAGGGAAATTCCAACTCGATATTGGCAGAGCCCATCGATGAGGAGGAAATCATGCGCTGCAGACCGGGCACGTTCTGCAGGTAGTCCTCTTGCTCGATGAGGATTTCCTTTTCGATATCTTGCGGGGTGGCCCCTGGCCAGCGAGTCACAACGGATATTGTCCTGACGTCCAGGTCTGGAATCATCTGAACTGGTATCCGAATTGCAGATACGATACCGACGACGCCGATTAGCAGCGCGATGACCGCTACTTGGATGGGATGTTTAATGCACCATTCGAACATTTTAGCGAGCGATTGGGATTACCGAGTCCACTATCTGAATTTCTTGTCCTTCTTGCAGCGTCTCGTTTCCTTGATAGATGATTTGGTCTTCGGCTGCGAGGCCGGAGACGACTTCGATTAGGTCGCCGCTGGTAGGTCCCAGTTCGACGACGCGGCGAGAAGCTTCAAAGCCCTCACCGGATTTGTTGGCGACCCAGACAATCACCCTTCCATCTGCTGCTCTCAGGATGGCGTCGCGCGTAATGAAAAGGTTGGTCTGATCGCTTCTCGGTTTAAAAATTGCTTCGGCAGACATGCCTGCTCTCACCGACTGGGAGGGGGCTTGCAATTGAATACGCGCTTGGAAGGTGCGGGTCGTCGCATCGACTTGGGGCGAAAAGGCTTCGACTTGGGCATCGAAAGCGTCCGCTCCAGATCCTGCTATTATTACGCTCACGCCTTTTGCTTGGAGCACGACCTCAAGTTGCTCTTGAGGAATTTGCACGTCGAGCCGCAGGTTCTTCGTGTCGACGAAGTTGAGGAGAGGCCGTCCGGTTTGAGCCCATTCGCCGACTTCCGCCATTTTTTCGGCCACGATCCCATCGAAGGGGGCCAGAATCAGGTGACGCTCGACGATTTCTTTCTGAGTTGTCATGATCGTCGTCAGGCGGTCGACCTCGATCTGAGCCTTGCGATAGGCGGTTTCGCGGTCTTCGCGTTCGGATCTCGGGAAGTTGGCGTCCCCGAGGCTTATCGCATCGTCCAAGCGTCGCTTCGCGTTCGAGAGTTCTGCGCGGGCGGTTTCAAGGTCGAGCTCTTTTTCCTTCAAGTCCATACGGGCGAGGGTGTCGTCGAGCGCCAGGAGAATATCGCCTGCTTGGGCTTCTCGCCCCATCTCGGCATCCGCCTTCGCGATGAGACCGGCGACGCGAGGCGATAGGGCAGCCATCCGTTTCGAGGTGATTGTTCCAGTGAAGCGAAGACTGGATTGGCTTGCTTCAGTAGTCGGTTTCTTAATCGAAACAGGCGTTTGGGTAAAGGCGGGAGAGCAAACGATGCTGATTAGGATGGCAATGAGCGTTCTGTAAGGAGCACTTGAATACATGATACGTTTGGAGAATGAAGATGATAGGCGATTACCAACTGCCGCCCAAGGCTCGAATTAAATTTATAGTATCGATGAACTGTTCCCGGCGGACTTGCTCGGATAGCTGTTCAGCGTCTAAGGCCGATCGTTCCGCGTCGAGCGCGGTAATGAAGTCTGAGATCCCTCGTTTGTATTGGAGATCGGAAATACGCCGCGCGTTGTTTGTCGCTTCCACTGATCGGGCGATCGCTTCGCGTTGGGCGGCCCTCAGTCGAATGGACTGAAGCAGGATTTCGACCTCCGTGACGGCTTCGATAATGGCGTTGCGATAGAGAAGACGTTGGCGTTCTAGATTCGCTTTGGCTTGAGCTTTGCTAGCTTTGAGGCGGCCCGATTGGAAAATGGGTAGGGATACGGCGGGACCGTAGGCATCGAACTCCGATCCGGAATTGAAGAGGGAGTCCCAATCACGCGATGCGAAGCCGAGGATACCGGAAAGCGTGATGCGTGGAAAGTAGTCTGCCCGGGCGGCACCGAGCAGGGCGCTGGCCTCTTCTAGCTGGAATTCGGCGCGGCGTATGTCAGGGCGGCGTGTCAGCAATTCGCTGGGCAAACCGGAGGGGGCAACTGGCGGGTTTGCCTGCAGCGCTTTCGGCGCTAGCGAGAAGCTGCTGGGCGTTTCGCCTAGCAAGGCTGCTAGCGAGTAGAGGAGTCCATTTTGGATACGCTTGAGAGCGTAGAGACGCGATTCGGCGGTGGCGAAAAGGGAAGCGGTTTGGGCGACTGCGAGCTCGCTGACGGTTCCAGCCTTCAAGCGTTCTTCGATTAGCAGGAGCGACTCGGCTCTCGTTTGTCGACTCCGTTCCAGAATCTCGATTTCGCTTTGGAGAGAATTGATCTGGAAGTAGAGCGAGGCGACGTCCGCTTGAAGCGAGAACATCAGATCTTTGTAGAGGGCTTCTTCCGCCGCGGCGTTTGCGGCGGCAGCCCGCGTGTTGGATCGGATGCGGCCAAAGAGATCCAGTTCCCAGGCGGCTCGCAAGTCTGCGTCGAAGCGTTCTCCAGACTCGCCTGAGCCATCGCTGGCGAGCGAATCAGCGTTGTTGAAGCGCTCGCCACTGCCGCCAATATTTGCTTGAGGCAGTCGGTCGGAGCGGACTCTCCGAATGATCGCTTGCGATGCCAGGACAGATTGCCAGGCGGCTTGCAAGTCTAGGTTGTTCTTCTCCGCCCTCTCGAGCAGAGCGTTCAGTTCAGCCGATTCAAAGAGACTGCGCCAACTAGATGCGGACGCATTGGGCGCTTGCGATTCATTCTTATAATGGGATGGAGCGTTTTTTGGAACGGGTTCTTCCTTTTGGATAGAATGGCAACCGATGGAAGCGAGTGCCAGCGCCCCAATCGCAAGAAACGCGTAAAGCGAGGATTTCTTTAATGGGGATCGCATTTTCATCGCGAAGGAAATTGCAGATGTAGAGTCCAATCTGATAGGCGTATTTCTAAGCGTGGGTATCATCGAGTTGGCTTTTCGACTCATTCATGCGGAATTTTACCCATACGATTCTCTAGATTTTAGCGGCACGCAGCATTGACTGTATAATGGAGCAGGGCCCATACCACTATCGTACCTGCGTTGCCGCTTTGCGGCACTTTCAGACTCATGTAGATGTTAAGAAAAAGCATGACGTTACTACCGAAATCGTAACTTGGCATCGACTGCTCTGTAAGGAATATTGGATACAAGAAGCGGCTTGAGGAGAGAATTATTGGAGCTCGCTCTTCCACCATCGAACGAGCGAGAGAGCGGAGTGAAGGCAAAGAGTCCTGCAGTTTTTCAGTTTTCAGAATATCTTTGCGATGCCATAGCGAATCTTTCGCCTTTCGATCTTCCCCTCTCCTCAAAGAATCGACTCCGTCGATCGCGGGATACCAATTGTGAGGTATGAAGTCGCTGGCGATTCATCCTGGATTTCCCAAGGGCGATTATCCTGTCTCATTTAGTGCCGAACGATCTTCGAAGAGGAAGAGCATCGGCATGGAGTGGCGGGCATCTCAAGCGACTTTCGAAGGACTGGCGCGTAGAGGGAGGACAGCTTCTTTCAGAAGCTCCTGCCGCATAGCAGTTGGCCATTGCTAAAGTCTTGGGACAGGAATGGGTTCGTTTTTACGGGAAGGTTGACTCTCTAGCGAGAACCCCGATGCAGCCAATGCCAGGGCTCGTAGGAAATACCGAATTGGTTGTTACGAGGATAGCTCAAGGTGAAGCCGAATTTTGGCGCGTTCGAATCTAACCATTGAAAGGCATCCGAGTTTTCGAAATCTTCCTTGAGAGGCGGGTATCCGTTGGTTCCTAAGTCCAAGGCCCTGCCGCTGTGATGTTCGCTATGGCCAGGAGGAGCAGAATATCTGTATATCTCCTCTTCGGTCAAACCTCCCTTTCGTTTGCGGGCAATGATTTCTTCTTGTCGTTTTATGCTTCTGAAAGCTGAAATGAGTAGAAGGCCTACGCCTTCTATTCGAGCAGCGCGTTTCATTGATTTCCAAGCTTCCAAGGCGTCAGGGTGAAGCTTGAATACACGTTTGTCTTCGTCAAATTCAATTAGGTTCGTTTCTTCTTCGAATCTGGGGAGAAGCGTATTCATTTTTGGGTTACCTATTCTGTTTTTGCGTATCGGCTTTGGCGATCAGTTACATTGAAATATAAGGGACTTCGGTAGTTCTGCCCATAGGGAGCGAAGACGCAATCGTTGTTCGCGTAACGTAGTCAGCGACTGCGTCTCCAATTTTAAGGTCGAATTAGCAGATAATCTAAAGCGCTTATTGGACGCTCTCCGCGTTGCCGCTAATTATGAGGCCTTATGCAGACTCAGTGGATGGGATCCATGTCAGAGACGAATGGTGAAGAGATATCAGGACTTTACCACCGAGCTTATGGTAGGCAAAAGTATAATCAGCGCGAGTGGCATCTCCTTTCTCGTTTACAAAAGTATAATGTCCCATGTCTTTATAGCCCATACCGCCAGCTTTCAAAACAGGACCAGCGGCGCTTTGAAATTCTATGTGTTTCCAAGCATGGTTTAGGAAGCCGCTGTCATGGGGGTAGTCTGGATTACCGCCGACGAAATAGGAACGCGCTCCGGTTTCGTCGAGACGGATTACATCTGCCAGGGTGGGTTTGAAGAGCAAGGGCTCATCGGGCGAGCCAAAGTCATATAGTCCTAGAAGCGTTTCCACGTCTTGTTCTAT
>JBCCZW010000310.1:0-5737 GCA_039186805.1 Verrucomicrobiota bacterium | reverse complement strand
TCTCCATCGAGATCGATAATCGCTTCAGAGGTGGAAGCTGCCAGGAGCAAGCTTGCGAAAATCGCGGCTCGATTTAATAGCGAGATGAAGGATCGATGGAATAGAGACATTAGCGCGGTGATTGAATGACATCTCTATGCTAGCTCGTTTTATGAAGCTGCGGGAAGGGCCGCTTGAATAAGAGAAATTAAAAATTCATGAAAACCGTATTCGCTAATACCGACCTTGCGATGGAGACTTAAGGGTGGCTTCGGATAACCCTCGGTGGGTCGCCTAAGATTACTCAATGAGAATGGAGTAGGAGTCGCTAAGAGAGCGCGAAAATGCGTGGAGATCGTAAATTCCTACGCTTCCAAGTCTTTCGGCGTATCGATGTCTCTGAGAATGGATGGCGTATCGCACTCTATGAATACAGCATGCTCTCCGTTTCCCTTGATGAGGTTCTTTGCTCCGGTATCGCCCTGAACCTTGGAAAGCTGCTCGATAAAACGGCGCGGAAAGATCACGGGGTGGCCTCTCTCGCCTTGGAAGGTAGGGATGATGATCTTCGTTCCATGGTAGTCGCTGAAGGCTCGAGCTACCTTTAAGATTGTAGCGGTTTCCAGATCCTTTAGATCGCCGAGCGTGATTAGGATTCCGTCAAGCGATTCTGGGGACAGATGCTTGACGGCTCGGGCCAGACTCGAACCCATACCGTTTTCGTATTCAGGGTTGAATACGAAATCGACTTGGAGGTCAGAGGCGGCGTTCTCGATCTTTTCTCGCTCATGCCCAGTGACGAGAATGGTTTTGCTAAACGAGCAGTCTGTAACGCGCTTCGCGACGCGTCGGATGAGGGGTACTCCTTCGAAGGGAAGGAGCAGCTTATTTCGCTCTCCCATTCTGCGGGAGTTGCCGGCCGCTAGAATTACGGCTGCGATTTTCGAGGTAGGGCTCAAAGCGAGTTAGCCGACGAGCGATTGCTCGGCGACCTTGCCGGATTTGGTTGCGATGATTTCTGCCATAATGGAGACGGCAATTTCAGCAGGAGTACGGCTTCCAATGTCGAGTCCGACGGGGCCATTGATTTTAGAGAGCTCATTTTGATCGAAGCCTTTTTTCTCAAGGCGGCGCAGCCGCGCGGAATGGCTTTTGCGACTGCCGAGAGCCCCTATGTATCCACAATGATGATGCAGAAACTGTTCGAGAGCCTGGTCATCGATCTTCGGATCGTGGGTGAGGGCCACGCCGCAGTCTTGAGGTCCAATGTTTTGACCAGCCAGGAACTCGCGGGGTTGTCGGTCCACGAGTTGAGTGGGCAGAAGCGGAAAGCGCGAGTCTTGAGCGTAGATGGAGCGCGGATCGATCACCACCGTTTCGTAGTTGAGAGGTTTGGCGATTTGCACGAGGTGGATCGCAATATGAACGGCGCCTATGATAAAGAGCCTTGGTTGAGGGCGGATCATCCGGAAGAGAATGCGTTGGCCGTCGATTTCGAGTTCTTCCGTATCCAGATTCCCATGAAGCCTTGATCTAGCGGTTTCCTTGATCTCGTCGCTGAGCGCTTCGCCCGAAGAAAATGTACTTCCATCCAGGTGAACCAGGAAATGACCGGAGGGGCTGCTGGCGAGGAGGCAAACTTGCTTCGTGTTGAGATCGCGATGGAGACTTTGGGCAAGTTCCGAAGACTCGGTTTTGAAGTAGGGTTCGATCCGAACGCCTATCTTGCCGCCGCAAGAAAGCGAGACTTCCCATGGATAGCCTATGTCGGGCCCAAAGGCGAGGAAGCGCGTTTGCCCATCCTTGAGACATTGCTTTGCTGCCTCGATGACCTCGTTTTCCACGCAGCCCGCGCTCACCGAGCCGATGAATTCAGTACCGTCCTCGCTGACGGCGAGACAAGCTCCGACTCCACGGGGGGAGGAGCGTTGCACTTCGATAACGGTTGCCAAAGCGAACTTCTTGCCCTGTTCGATCCACTGCTGGAGCTGAGCCCAAATTTCTTCCATATCCAAGTGAAACTGCAGCGCTTTCGTGGGGGCTAAGCAAGGGCGTTATGCGATCTCGCTTCGTCGCGGAGTGGGGATAGCGACTGCTAATGTTCGATTGCGAATATATCCGCAAGGGGTAAGATATCTTTTTTGGTGTATCAACTGTTTTGATCGCAACGAGGAAGTGAAGATGTTTCGCTGGCAAGAAGAGAGTTTTTGGACCAGCGGTATTTTGTAAGCATGGTGGGTTAGCGCAGCAGTGAAAGGACAATAGCGAGCTTTGTTAGTGATAAGGAAAGAACCTCTAAGCGCAATTATCTCCTCTAAGCTTCGTTGCAATGGGATCCCTATTCTTATTGACTTCCAGTTTCGGTGGGAGGGTACTTGCTTTGGGGCAGGAAGCTGAATCGAGAGCCATCTGATTTTTGAGAAGAAGGTTTGGCGAGGTTTACCGGGAAGGGTAGGATTGCCACAAAAACTTTGTATTGGTTTGTCTGTTACGCTTTTTACCCGGAAACGCAGGTTTGGCATTCGGAGAGGACGGATGAGAAATTGAGGAAGGGGACGCGGCTAGATTTTTGAAGAGGTGTGTGATGGGTCGGAAGTCGCTCGACTTCCGCTACGGGTGGGGTGATCGAGTTTACGCGCGACGTTACTTGTTTAACGTTGCTTGACGCTTTGGCCGTCGATCCAGGTGGCGCCGATGAGGGTGGAGCGGGGGAAGTCGGGGACGCCGTGCTCGTTGTTGTGGATTTGGTTGATGACCATGTCCACGATGGCTTCCCCGGTGACGTTGTTGTGTTGGTGCATCCCGGCGATTTCGGGTTGGGCTGCCCGCCACTCCAGTTGAATAACGCCGATGTCGCTAGGGACCTGGTAGCCAAGTTCTTCCAGCCAGGAGACGATGGAGGGATAGAGCGTGAAGATTACATCGGGTTGGCTTTCCTGAAGCCATTTTTTGAATACGCCGAGGTCTTTCTTGGCTTCTTGCCGGTTGAAAAAGGGGGCGATGCGGTCGGTGGATGGGATTTTTCCTTGGCCGATGAGGAAACCGGCAGAGAAGCGTCGCTCAACGAGAAGATCGATGTAATCATCAACGACGAGGGCGGGCCGTTTGTATCCAAGTTTCAACGCTTGGTCGAAGGCTTGGAGCGTCAAATCGTGGTGATCTACACAACAGTATGACAGGGTCGGGTTTGTGGTGCGCACCCCTGTCACCACGCAGGCGAAATGCTGCCATACATTGGCGAATTTCTCGGGGAGCTCGCTGGTGTTCATTAATCCGACGAGGATGATCCCTTTGATATTACGCGTCTTGAGGATGCGAACTAGACTGTCGGACGAAAGCTCTGGATCGTGCAGCCAAAACTTGTCGAAGGAGTAGCCGCGTTGCTCCGCTCTTTTTACGCAACCTTCCACGTATGTGGGGATTGTGGGGTGGGCGGTGAGCGCGTTTTTCTTTTCATTGGCATTGATGAGAGCCAGTTTCGCTTGGAATCTGGGCGTCTGGCTCGCTCGCAATTGGGCCATCAGATGAGAGACGACCGCATTGGTCTTGTAGCCCATCTCGTCGGCCGCCTGCCTGATCTTGGATCGGGTCGATTCTGGGATTTGGGGGCTATTGCGGAGGGCAAGGGAAACTGTGTTCTTGGAATAGCCCAGTTTTGCAGCAATGTCTTTAAGTGTGACGCGTTTCGCCATGGCTTGTCTCTAAGGTAATAAGTCCTGGCGGAAATTACTGTCAAGTAAACACAGGCTTTTGCTTCGAAGCCTCTTTTTTGATAACCCTATTTAACTCTCCACCTAAACCCAATTCATGGCATATACTATTGGTATTGATTATGGCTCGAACTCGGTTCGCAGTATTGTCGTTCGCTGCTCCGACGGCGCGGAAGTCGGTACGTCCGTCTTTAACTATCCTTCGGGGGAGCTTGGGATTCTTTTGGATTCGAGCGACCACAACTTAGCCCGCCAGCATCCTGGCGATTACTTGGTTGGCGTAGAGACGAGCGTGACCGAGGCGATCGCCGCGGCGAAATTGAAGGACTCGGAATTCGGTGCTGATCTGGTGATCGGTATTGGCGTGGATACTACGGGGTCGAGCCCTATTCCGGTGGATGAAAACAATGAGGCGCTTGCTCTGAAGGACGAATGGAGGGGCAATCTCAATGCCGAGTGCTGGCTGTGGAAGGATCATACATCGGTCGCGGAAGCGGCTAAGATCACGGAGCTCGGTCGCGAGCACCGTCCGCAGTACCTGGCAAAGTGCGGCAACACTTATTCTTCGGAGTGGTTTTGGTCGAAGCTCTGGCATTGCTTGAATGTCGACGCGGCGGTGTTCGATGCGGCTTACAGTTGGGTTGAGCTTTGCGATTGGATTCCCTCGATTCTCGGCGGCGTTGAGGATCCCAAAGCGGTGAAGCGGGGCGTTTGCGCAGCGGGTCACAAGGCTCTATATGCGGATGATTGGGGCGGACTTCCTGACAAGGAATTTCTGTCTATGCTGGATCCTAAGTTGGCGGATCTTCGCGATCGCTTGTATGAGAAAGCTCATGACGCGAGTGAAAAGGCGGGCGAACTCTGCGGCGAATGGGCAGAAAGGCTCGGCTTGCCGCAAGGCATTCCGCTCGCGATTGGAGAGTTTGACGTTCACTACGGAGCGATCGGAGCGGGCGTGGATGAGGGCACGTTGGTTAAGGTCATCGGCACGTCGACTTGCGATTGCGGCGTCGTGAAGGCGGACAAGGAAGTGGCTGACATTCCAGGCATCTGCGGCATCGTGAAGGGCGCGATTCTCCCCGGCTACTATGGCATCGAAGCCGGACAGTCTGCAGTGGGCGATATTTTTGCGTGGTTCGTTACTCATGTTTGTAAGGGAAATGGCGATACGCATGCGGCTTTGACAGCGGAAGCGGATGAGTTGGCTCCAGGCGAAAGCGGATTGATGGCGCTCGACTGGAACAATGGAAACCGTACGATTCTGGTAGATCCTCTTTTGACGGGGGTCCTGCTCGGTCAGACCTTGCATACTTCGCAGGCGGAGATCTATCGCGCTTTGATCGAGGCGACGGCTTTTGGCGCCCGGGCGATTCTCGAACGGATCGAAGCGTATGGCGTGCCGGTGAAACGGATTGTGTGCGCGGGCGGTATTGCGGAAAAGAATCCGATGCTTATGCAGATTTACGCGGACGTGACTGGTCGCGAGATGCGGATTTCCGGTAGTTCTCAAACTTGCGCGCTTGGTTCTGCGGTATCGGCGGCGGTGCTGGCCGGCTCGGAAGCGGGCGGTTACGATGATTTCGAATCAGCCCAGAGGGAGATGACGCGTTTGGATAACGTCAGCTACACGCCTGATGCGGCCGCCCAAGAGACATATAACGAACTTTACGCGTTGTATCAGAAAGTTCACGACGCATTTGGCGGGGTAGAAACGAACGATCTCGGCGGCGTGATGAAGGATCTCCTGAAGATCAAAGGACGCGCAATCAAGGGTTAGTTCGACGGGTCCCGATCATTTTTGATTTCAAGCTATGTCAATCGATTCGAAAACGCATATACTAATGAGTGGCGGGTCGGCGCCCCGCCCTACAGTACTTGGGGAGGCGAAATTTGCGACGCAGCTGAGTTACGCATAAGGCACGCATGAAAGATTTATCCAATCTAGAACTCTGGTTTGTAACAGGCTCCCAGCACCTTTATGGTCCCGAAGCGCTCAAGCAGGTGGCAGCGAATTCGAAAGAAGTCGCGGCGGCTCTGGACGATTCTCC
>JBCCZW010000309.1:0-5740 GCA_039186805.1 Verrucomicrobiota bacterium | reverse complement strand
TTTCCATGGTCGCAGTCGAGAGCGGTAACGAAAACTCGGGCCAATGGAAAACACACAGGCGAAATATTCTCGAGGACTTCAAATCCGCCTTCGACGAGGTTCCCGGCAAGATAACGGGCATCGCAATCATGACCGATACCGACGATACAAAGTCCGAAGCCACCGCCTACTACCAAGACATCGTATTCAAAAGAGCAGAGTAGTCCCTATTCTCAGTTGCCGATTAGAAACCAACGTGAAGTCAACCCAACGAGTCTTCTCCGGCGGCGGCTAATAGCGATTGTTAGTAGAACCTATCCCGAAACCTCGAAAATTACCGTTGCTTGTGAGATGCGCTCTGGCAAGGCGGCTTTGGCCGCGGGTAGGCTGGAAGCCTATCCCTGCCAAAGCGAACGCAGCCAGAGCGCATCTCACAAGCAACCCCTTGGGGCTGAGCTTCTTCCGAGCCTGAGCAGCGTTCTGCTCAAAAACTACCGAGGCCGTAGGCCGACACCCCGCCAATACTTCCAGTATGTATTTGTCGCATGCATACGCATGCTCGGTACGCTTCTTGAGCACGTCTTGCTCAATCCCGCAAGAACTCTCAGCGGCAACATTCGGGGTTTCGGGATAGGTTCTAGACCAAAAAAAAGACCGACTCCCCTAGGAGTCGATCTTCCATAAAATCGTTTTTCTTAAGCGTATCCGTAATACTTATACAGTACCAAAGATGGTCTTGCCGCTAGAGAGAAGGTCCTCGCAAGCGACTTGCATGCGGTCCGCCATGCTCTTCTCAGCCTTCTTAAGGTAAGACCGCGGGTCGTAAGTCTTCTTATTGCCCGCTTCGCCATCGATCTTAAGAACGCCTTCGATGTTCTCGCCGATGTGAGTTACGATCGGACGAGTGAACGCATACTGGGTGTCCGTATCGATATTCATCTTTACCACGCCGTAATCGAGCGTTTCGCGAATTTCGCTGAGCTCGGAACCAGAACCGCCGTGGAAAACGAGGTCCATTTCCGCTTCCGCTCCATGCTTGTCCATAACTGCCTTCTGACCGTCGCGGAGAATCGTGGGCTTCAGCTTAACCGCTCCTGGCTTGTACGCGCCGTGCACGTTGCCAAAAGTCGCCGCAAACAAAAAGCGGCCAATCGGCTGAAGCGTCTCGTAGACCTCCAACATGTCCTCCGGAGTCGTGTAGAGCTTTTCAGCAGGAAGACCCGAAGTATCGTGACCGTCCTCTTCGCCCCCAACGCAACCCGCTTCTACCTCAAGAATGATGTCAAGCTCCGCGCATTCCTTAAGAAGCTCTTCGGAAATCTTGAGATTCTCGTCGAGAGCCACCACCGAGCCATCGAACATGTGAGATTGGAAAAGAGGTCCCTTGCCCGCGGCGATACGCTTGCGAGACGCCTCAAGGAGAGGCTTCAAGAAGCTGTCCACCTTAGCGGGGTGGCAGTGGTCAGTATGAAGCGCCACAAGCACGTCATACTTCTCGGCCAACAAATGAGTGGCTTCCGCTAAAACGATCGCGCCGAAAGCCGCGTCCGCATTATTAAGGCCGGAAGCGAATTGACCGCCGCCAGTAGAAACCTGGATGATGCCGTCAGACTTCGCGTCTGCGAACGCCTTCAATGCGGCGTTGATAGTAACGATCGAAGTCACGTTGACCGCCGGATAAGCGTAGCCGCCCTTCTGAGCGGCGTCCAACATGGCCTTGTACTTTTCTGGAGTTGCGACTGGCATGATGTAATCGAATTAGTCGTTCTAATTTTATTCAGTTTGCTGATCAGTAAAGCTAATTAGCCTTAAAGGGAAGCACGTTTTTGAATCAAATCGCTCCCCCTCTGTCCAGACCATCGCGTAACAATTCGCCAATTATTTATGCGAAACGCCAAACATCTTCCTAATTCGAAGCCCGTAGGCCAGTGCGCCCAATCTGTAACTTCAATCAAATTAACCTTTCGCGCCTCCAATTTGCCGTTCCCCATCATCCTCCCAGCCTCCAGTCTCCCCTCTACGCTATACACCAACCCATGTCGAAAATCCGCGTTCTCCACAATCCTCGCTGCTCCAAAAGCCGTCAGACCTGCCGCCTGCTTGAAGATTCGGGAAAAGACTTCGAAATCATCGAATACTTAAAACACCCCCCGAGTCCGTCTGAACTCAAAACCATCTCCGAACAACTAGATCTCGCCCCCACTGAATTCATCCGCGCCAAAGAGAAGACCTTCAAGGAACTCGGCCTCAGCCTCAAAGACGATCGCAGCGACGACGACTGGTTCGCTCTCATGTCCGCCAACCCCATCCTCATCGAACGCCCCATAGTCATTCGAAACGGCCAAGCCGTCCTCGGCCGCCCACCCGAAAATATCCAACAAATCCTCTGACAAGCAATCTAGGGCCCGCCCTCAAGAAAGTAGCGGAAGTGGAAACACTTCCGCCTCAAAATCTCCATCAGCCAAGTTTCGACTCCTACCCGATACCCTTCCACGCCTTCTTCTGAATTAATCCCCTATGTCGGCTCTTAAGTCCCGAGCCAACATCCCAACTCATCCCAGTCCCGAAGTACTTAAGTCCTTGCCCGGATGCCATTTGTATCGGGTTTTCCCGATTTCGGGACTCCTAATGTTCGTTAGGTGAAATACAACTTGATCCATCTGTTGGTATTACCTAGCCCTTAGTGATGCCTAACAACTCTCCGTTCATTACTCGCCTTCTCCCTTGTATACTTTCAATAACGCTCCTTCCAATCGCCTCCGCCGCTAAAAGCGCTCTTGAAGAAGGTGGCTGGGAAACCATCCCCGACGAAGAACTCAAGGCTTCTGAACCCCGCATCAACAAAGATTCGCCCGTAGAGTTTACCTTTCGATCACTCTACGTAAACGACACTGATATCGAGGACACAGAATTTTCATACCATAACCGCGCCAAAATCTTCACCGAAGCCGGGGTACAAGAATGGGATAAGATCGACCTTGAATACCAAACCGGCTGGCGCGTGTCCCAAATCAAAGCTCGGGTCATCTACCCGAATGGCACAGTCAATCACCTCGATAAGAAGGACATTTTTACACGAAAGATCTACAAGGACGACAAATTCGAAGGCAATTCGAAGTCATTCTCATTCCCCGGTCTCAAACCAGGGTGTATAGTAGAGTACAAGTGGAAGATGACTCGAGCTTATTGGAGCTGGAGCCTCTACATTCCACTCATGGCGGAATGGCCAACCTGGCAATACGACATCGCAGTTCGACCCACCAAAAGCCTGGCATCCACAACCAAGCGTTTCAACAGCGGTGCAAGCTGGAAGAAAGTCAAAGGCAAGTGGACCCTGACTGCTAAGAATCTCCTTCCTCTTTCCGATAAACCTTATCTTGCCCCGCGCCGTGATTTCGAACCCTGGGTATTCCTCGAGTACGCATACGATCTCGATCAACTTACGGGCGAGGAATATTGGGGCTATCGTGCAGGCAGGCTCGACACCATCAACGACGACTTCATTAAGGCAAAATCGAAGATCGTCAAAGATCTCGCAAAACAACTCTTCAATGGCCTGGCAACAAGGGAGGAAAAACTCCAAGCGGCCTACAAATACTGCACTGAAGAGATTACCAATGTTTCCGAATACACCGATAAGTACACAGAAGAAGAAATCGAGGACCTTAAGGAAAACAAGAGTCCTGCAGACACCATAAAACGAGGCTACGGCACCCGTTACGACATTAACTCCGTGTTTGCCTCTTTATGCGTTTCGCTCGAAGTAAGCCCAGTGCTCATCAATGTGGAAAACAAGGATATCATAACCTTCCACATGAACCACCAGGGAGCCTATAACCTCGCAGACTGGGTGGTTACCTTGCAAGATGGGGCAGAAAGACGCTACTTCGATCCTGGCAGTAGTTTTCTCCCCTTCGAAGTGCTGAACACCCGCAACTCAGGCTCTAAAGGAATTTACACAACCAAGAAAATGAAAGTGTTCCACTGGGTCGACACCCCACCGGCTAACGAAGATAACAACACAACAAAGCGCATTGCCAATGTATCCATTGATGAATACGGCGACCTCAAAGGAGATGTAAGGCTTGGATACAAAGGCTACTCGGCCATACAGCGAAAGCGACTCTTCGTAAGTCTCACTCCAAAAGAAAGAGAAGACTTCATTCTCGACAACGAGTGGAGAAGTCGCCTTCCAAGAGCGAAGGTCGAAAATGTGACTTTCAAGAACGATGACAACCGCAAAGACTCCCTCATCGTCGAATATAAGATAGAAATTCCTGGTTACGCAGACTTCGTGGGAGACAGAGCAATCCTAAACCCTTCACTTTTCGAAGTCGGAAGAAAGCCTATATTCGTCGAAGACAAACGCCACGAACCCATTGATTTCGACTTCAAGTATTCAATTCAAGACCAAGTATCAATCAACCTTCCCGAAGGCTATCAGCCTGAAACAGATTCCGACTACGGAACCAAAGTTGATAACGCCGTCGCGTCAAGAATGTCTAAAATACAACGAAATCCCGAAACAGGAGAACTAGTATTCCAAAGGCTCTTTACCTCGAAACTAGAAAAGCTCAACGCGAAGTACTACTCGCAAATCAAGCAGATGTTTGAACAGTTGAGTCAAGTGGACGCTCAACCACATAGTTTCATCAAAGCCGAGAACCTGGCTAGTGTTTCCGAGTAATCCATGAGGCTGCATATCTTTATTCTAGTATTCGCTTCTTGGATACTCTTCTTCAACGCATCTCCAGACCTCGACGCAAAAGGGAAACTGGCCTCCTGGATCAACCAAGCTCGGGACGGCAGAGAAGCCTACGACCGCTTCGATGACGACACCCAAGCCATCGTACTTCACTCCTCCAGTCACAAGATCTACAAGGGCCGAGGCCAAATCGAGACCCGCGTTCGAGAGGCCATTCACCTGAAGACACGCGACTTCCGCGAACGTTTCCAAGCCGCGATCCCTCTATCCAACGATTCCCAACGCATCGTGGATTTCGATGCCTGGATCATTTACCCGTCTGGTAAAATCGAGACCTTTCGCAAAAAGGACCTCGTCATGGTGGCCGCTAGCCAAGAGACCTTATTCAGCGAAGCCCAAATAATGATTCTCGATCGTAGTTACTCCGCCCGGGACGACGCGATCTTCGCCTACGAATACACTCTCGCCGAAAAATCCGTTTTTCTTCAAACAGGTTGGAGCTTCCAAGACTCCCTGCCCACTGTCTACTCGCAGTTTTCCGTCTCCCTTCCCAAAGATTGGTCAGCGAAAAGCTACGAGATGAACAGTCCAAATATCGAAAGCAGAGCAAGAGGTACAACCTACACTTGGACTTCACAGAATCTGCCCGGAGTAAAAGATGAACCTTCACGACCACCTGCTTCCCAACTGTATGCATCCATAGGAGTCACTATCGAACCCTCGGAAAAAGATCTGAAATACGAGAAATCCGGCATCTTCAGTTCGTGGAACGACGTCGCCGTCTACGGCGATTACGTCCAGCAAGATCGAGTCGCCGCAAACGAGGCCATCTTAGCCAAAGCCAAAGAACTCGTTGCAGGCAAAAACACCCAATGGGAGAAAGTCAAAGCCATCTGCGAGTATACCCAAAGCCTTAACTACGTCGCGGTCGAAATGGACCTGAATTCAGGCGGTGGATACAAACCACACAAGGCAACCCAAGTCTTCGAACGTCATTATGGTGACTGCAAAGATATGACCGTGCTCACCCGCTCCCTGCTAAATTGCGTTGGAATC
>JBCCZW010000308.1:0-5766 GCA_039186805.1 Verrucomicrobiota bacterium | reverse complement strand
GCCCGGAGGGCGACACCTCAACGAACGCAGTGAGAATAACAGCACGGGCTAATCCATACGAGGGAGCCGCATTGGCTAAAACTCACACAGCCGATCAACTGTATCACTACGAAAAGCGAAGCACGGACGCTCCACTCGCCTAAGTCCAAAATCTCATTTATAACCACTGTAGGGCGGGGCGCCGACCCGCCAACCAAAAGAGGTGCCGGGTCGACGCCCCGGCCTACAAATATCAGTATAATAATGCCAACGAAGTTCAGGCCACCGACTGGCTTCCGCAAAGGTTAACCCGCATCCTCTCATTGCCTCCGAAACAAAGCGCCGCCCTGTTCGGTCCGCGAAAGCGCGCTACAACCCTAGCAACTCAGTCCGTTCCGCGCGATTTGCCTCCGCAAACTCGCGTCTATTCTCAGCGGACAACTCGGCCTCCAATAGTGACGCCCAGACGCGAACGTAAAGGGAAACGTCCTCGCGACGATTCCGACTGAGGTAGCGAAAACCTCCCGGCAAGCGCTTCAACACCTGAATGTTACTCAAGAACTCCAAATCCCGAATGTCCGTAGGATTCAGTCCCGCCTCGATTAGCGAATCGATCAAATAGTCTATATCAAAACCAGTCTGCGGACAAAAACCTGCATATCGCTCCGACTGTTCAGACCAATTACCCTCCTTCTCCAAAGCCCGGCTGTGAATCTCCGCTGCCGACATCCCGGTGATCACTTGAGCCAAATGCCCGCAATTGCACGAGCCCATGTGCGCCCAGCTGTACCGCGCCCCAGATTCAATCTGAACCGCGGTCTTCCGCAACGCTTCAATCAATGGAAAGTTAGCGAGAGCCATTCGAGGACGGTGCCCAACCCCGTTGTTCCAGTCAATACTCCGACTCCAAACCTCAGGCCTCGAACAAACTTCGGATCCGACAATATGAAGCCTACACGCCCAAGAGACTGCCATTCAGGACCTCGCCCCGTCCGTATTTAATCTTGCAGCCACGCCGCAAGATAATCCCTCTAGGAGCGCTTTTAATCCTTCCAAGGGTAGAATCCTTCTACACGCTGCGCTAACAATTCATGTCTTTGACGCACGACTACAGAATTCCCACCGCCTCGATCTTTCTGGTGGCGCTCTCCGCCTGCGCGGTCCAGCCCGCAAATCGCAATCCTTCTCCTCAAATCACCCCTGCCGCCGCATTCCAAGCCGAGACGCAGTCCGATCTTGATCGCATCGACCACTGGTGGATGGCTTTCTCATCCCATGAACTGAATCAACTCGTCGAAGAAGCGCTCTCAGCTAATCTGGACGTAAAGAAGGCTTGGAGCCGCCTCGATCAAGCCCAGGCTCTCTCCAGGGGGAGTCGCTCTCAGCTTTTTCCCAGCGCAAGTCTGTCCGCAAACGCATTAGATACCAAAACCCGTCAGGAAATCGACGAAGCTCCCACCCAAACGACCGACGCCGAACGCGCCTCCTTCGGCGGAAACCTCTCTTACGAAGTGGATATCTGGAGACGCATCTCATCCCAAAACCGCTCAAGCCTGGCAAGCCAAGCCGCGAGCTTCGAAGATCTGCAGGCGACAGCATTCATCGTTTCCGGCTCCGTTTTAGACGCCTGGCTCTCGATTCGGGAGCATTCCGAGCTTCTCCGACTGGTTCGCGAACAACTTGAAGCCAACCGCACTCAGCTCGAACTCCTAGAACTCCGACTCCAAGTTGGCGAAGCCTCCGCCCTCGACGTGCTTCAGCAACGCCAACAACTCGCCGCGACCGAAGCGGAAATCCCCAGCCTCGCCTCCGTATTGGAAACTTCCTTACACAGACTGGAAGTGCTCCTAGGCCGCCCCCCGCGAAACGATACCCGTGCGACCAACGCTTTGGCCCTCCCCGATCTGCCTCCTCTTCCAGCACTAGGAACCCCTTCCGATCTGCTGGAAAACCGCCCCGACCTGCGTTCTGCCCGCCATCGTCTCGCCGCTGCCGACGCAGACACCGCTGCCGCCGTTGCAGACCAGCTCCCCCGCCTCAACCTCAACCTATCCTACGATTTCCAAGCCGACGAGTTCATCGGTCCATTCGATCGCCAAGTTAGAACCCTTCTAGGCGATCTCACAGGCCCTCTCTTCGACGGCGGTCGCCGCAAAGCCGCCATCGCCCGAAGCAAAGCCATCGCCGAAGAACGCCTAAATGAATACGCGCAAATCTTCCTCAACGCGCTGCTGGAAGTCGAAAACGCTCTGGTCCAAGAGCGTCGCCAAGGCGAACTCATTACCGCCCTACAAGAGCAAGCCAAGTTCGCCCGCCAAAATCTCGAGGAAGCCGAAGCCCGCTACCGCAATGGGCTCAACGATTACCTCCCCGTTCTCGCCGCGCTCGAAAGCGCCCAACGTCTCGATCGGCGGATCATCTCAGAACGCCGCAAACAACTCTCATTCCGAGCAGATCTCTACCGAGCCCTAGGCGGACGCTGGAATCAAAAACTATTGCAGAACGCGGGAACCCTAAAGAACAAATCAGGGACGAAATCGATGCGCTCGGAACCTATATCGCCATCAAAATGGAATACAACGCTCCAGCCTCGCCAGCCAAGCGATCCGCATCGCCCTCTAAGCTGCTCTTAGCTCGATGAAACCAGCCTCCATAATTCTCTCAATTCTCATTATCGGCGGCGCCCTAGGCATCGCCTCCCTGTTGATATTCAGTAAATCCGAACCCCCGCGCTCGGAAGCGATCAACCCAACGCCCATTGTTGATGTGATTGAGGTATCCGCCGGCCCAATACATTCGAAGATCGAAGCCTACGGCACCGTCTCCCCGCACCGCGAAGCCCGCATACAAGCCCAAGTCACCGGCATCGCTATCGAACTCGACGAGCGTCTGGTCATTGGCGGACGCTTTTCGGAAGACGAAAAGCTCCTCCAAATTCAACCCATAGACTTCCAGCTCGCGGTTGATCAGCGCAAATCGGAACTCGCTCAAGCAGAGGTCGAATACGCTCTCGAACAAGGACGCCAAATCGTCGCCCAACGCGAATGGGAGCTTATCGGAGATGAGCAGCCCCTTAACGAACTAAGCAAACGCCTCGCCCTCCGTCAGCCTCAGCTCGAACAGGCTCAGATCCGCCTCAAAGCCGCCGAAAGCGCCTTGCGCCGCGCCGAACTGGATCTCGAACGAGCCACGATAAAGGCCCCTTTCAACGCGGTCGTAGTCTCCGAATCTGCCGAAAAAGGACAACTCGTCACCACTGGCGGAACCATCTGCCAACTCGTCTGCACCGACTCGTTCTACATCTTGGCCACCGTCCCTCAACACCTTGCCCGAGACATCCAAACGCTCGAGGATCATGGAACTGGAGCCGTCGCTCGTATCTTCGCGAAAGATACGGAAAGCCGCGAAGGGAGCGTTATCCGCATCCTCCCCGACCTCGAAGAAAAAAGCCGACTCGCCCGTCTCGTGATAGCGGTCCAAGACCCGCTTTCCCTTCGCGACGAAAACGCCGGCCTAAGCAAACTCCTTATCGGTTCCTACATTCGCCTCGAGATTGAAGCTCCCGTATTGGAAAAAGCCATACGCATCCCTCGTTCCTACGTACGAACCGACGATACCGTATGGGTAATGAAGGATGGAAAGCTGGAGATACGCCCGCTGAAAATCCGCTATCGCGAAACGGAAGACCTCGTCGTCACCGGAGGCATCGAGGCAGGCGAAAAGCTCATCGTCAGCATCCTGCCCGTCGTCACGCGCGGCATGGCCGTCAGAACGGAAGATGCCAAGTGATCCAAGAACCGAATACACCCAGCATCGATTCCCTAAAAGGCGGCACCGTATCCTGGATGGCGCGCAACCCAGTAGCGGCCAACCTGCTCATGGTCATGCTAATGCTTGCGGGCTTCAGCGCGCTGCTCAACCTCAAGCAGGAAAAATTTCCCGAGTTCGTTATCGACGGCATCACAGTCAATGTCGCCTACCCGGGCTCAGGCCCAGAAGAGATCGAGCAAGGTATTCTCCTCGCGATCGAGGAAGCCGTCAGCAGCATAGATGACGTCAAGAAAGTCTCCTCGACTGCCAGCGAAGGCTACGGCGGAGTGGTCATCGAACTAGAAGGCAAAATCGATTCGTCCGTCACCCTCTCGGAAGTGAAAAACAAGATCGACTCCATCAGTTCCTTTCCCGATCTCGCCGAACGCCCTCGCATTCGACTGATGCGTTTTCAAAACCGCGTGCTCGAACTCGGCATCAGCGGCTTCCAAGACGAGCGCACCCTTCTCGATTATACTGAGCATATTCGCGACGAACTCCTCCAGCGCGACGGCATCTCTCAAATCGAAATCTGGGATGAACGAGCCCTCCGCGTCGCTATCGAAGTCCCAGAGCAAACCCTCAGGGCCCACCGGCTTACCCTACAGGGCATTGCTCAGAGCATCTCTAGTACGGCCCTAGAACTGCCCGCCGGCAGCATCCGGGCCGAAGGCGGAGAAATCCTCCTCCGCACCCAAGAACGCCGAGACTACGCGCGCGAATTTTACGACATCCCAGTCGTTTCGGGCGAAAACGGAGCGCTCCTCAAGTTAGGCGACATCGCCGCAATCAAGGAGACCTTCGAAGAAGCCGAAAAGGAATCCTTTCTCAACGGCAAACCCGTCCTTCGTCTCGCTGTTTATCGAGTCGGCGATCAAACCCCCATCAGCGTCGTCGACGCGGTCAAAGCCTACCTCGAAGAGTCGGAAACCCGCCGCCCCCACGGCATCGACGTGACCATCCTCTTCGATGAATCCGACGAGTACCGCGATCGCATCTATCTCCTCCAGCGCAATGCCGTCCTAGGCCTGATATTAGTCCTCTTGCTCCTCGGCCTATTTCTCGAGCCTCGCCTCGCCTTCTGGGTCACCATAGGCATCCCCATCAGTATCGTCGGGTCTTTTGTAGTACTCAGCATTACTGGCGCCTCGATCAACATGATCTCCCTTTTCGCCTTCATCGTAACTCTGGGCATCGTGGTCGACGATGCCATTGTGGTGGGCGAAAATATCTACGAAATGCGGGAACGCGGCATCCCCCACCTTCAAGCGACCATCCTCGGCGCTAAGCAGATCACCGGCCCCGTCGTCTTCGCCGTCCTCACCAATATAGCCGCCTTCCTCCCGCTCACCATGGTACCTGGAGCCGAAGGCCGCCTATTCTACCAAATCCCCGCCGTCGCGATTTCCGTCCTTGTTCTCTCTCTCATCGAGTCCCTCTACGTTCTCCCAGCCCATTTAGCTTCCAAGAAAAAAGACGGCTGGTTCATCCGCTTCATCGGCGCGCCGCAGCGCCGTTTCAATCCCGCCTTGCGCCGCTTCATCGACCGTTTCTACGCCCCGCTCGTTCGCAAAGCCGCTCATCACAAAGGACTCACCCTTTCCATTGGAGTCGCCTCCCTCATCCTTTGCGTCGGCGTCATCCAAGGGGGCATCCTCAAGTTCACTTTCTTGCCGCGAATGGACCAGGACATTGCTCTCGCCCAAATCGTAATGCCCTATGGCTCCCCTTACGAGACCTCCCAAGAGATCCGCCGCCAAATGGACCAGGCAGCCCAAAGAGCCCTCCAAAAGCTCGAGGACCCCAGCGCCGCCCGCGGAATTTTCTCTCGAGTCGGCAACAGCTTCGACGTCTTCCCAGATCCCATCGGCGGCGACGGCCCCCACGTCATCAGCGCCTACGTGGGACTCAAGCCCACCTCGGAACGCATTATCAGCGCCCGCCAATTCGCCGAAGCATGGCGAGAGGAAATCGGAG
>JBCCZW010000307.1:0-5785 GCA_039186805.1 Verrucomicrobiota bacterium | reverse complement strand
GAGTACGCCGTGGAAGAGGGGGCGATCGTCCCGGGCGAGCCAGAGGAGAGCTTCCTGATTGAGCGTATATACGCGGATGACAAAGACGAAGTCATGCCGCCGCCTAAGAGTCACCTTTCGCTTAGTGAAGAGGAAAAGGACCTTTTGAAGCGTTGGATCGCCGAGGGAGCGAAGTATGAGAAGCACTGGTCTTTCATGTCATTGGATCATGAATACGAGGTTCCGGATTTCAACGGGTTGGAGAATCAGATCGATCGTATCGTACTGAGCGAGTTGAAGGATAAGGGAATCGAGATACAGGGTGAGGCCAGGAAGACGAGTCTTCTCCGCCGCGTGTATTTCGATTTGATCGGCCTACCGCCGACTCCCGAAGAGGTAAGGGCCTTTCTGGCAGACTCCTCAGAAGAGGCTTACGGGAAGGTGGTCGACGGTTTACTGTCGCGACCTGAGTATGGAGAACGAATGGCGGTCGATTGGTTGGATTTGGCGAGGTATGCCGACACCTATGGACATCAAGTGGATCAAGACAGCTCGGTTTGGCGTTGGAGAGACTGGGTGATCGACTCCTTCAATGAGAATCTCCCGTACGACGAATTCGTGACGTATCAGCTTGCTGGCGACTTGTTGCCAGAACCGACGCTTGAGCAACGCTTAGCTACGGCCTTCAATCGATTGCATCAGCAGAAGTCGGAAGGAGGTTCGGTCGAAGAGGAGTTTCGAGTCGAATATGTGAATGATCGCGTGAATACATTTGGAACCGCGTTTCTGGGACTGACGATGGAATGCGCGCGCTGCCATGATCATAAGTACGACCCAATTAGCCAGAAAGACTACTACCAACTGTTCGCGTTTTTCGATGATATAGATGAGGCGGGCTTGTATTCGTATTTTGGAAACGCCGTACCAACGCCTGCTTTATCTCTTTTAGATGAGTCGACCGATGAAGCGCTGATCGAGCTTGCGGAGAAGGAGTTCAGTTTGAAGAGATCGCTCGATGAGAAAGTGAGCGAGGTGGAAAACGAGGTTTTGGAGGCCTGGCTGAAAGGCGGCGATGCGGGACTGACTCGGAACTTAGAGGATGGAAACAGTATAGAGTTCCTAATGGATAAGGGGGACGAGGAAACGAAGGTTGGTAAGGTTGAGTTTGATGGAGACGTTGAAGTGAAGTCGGCTGTGGGGGAAGTATCGAGGCACGATTCATTTAGTTTGTCGTTTTCGGTTTGGGCTTCCGCGTATGCTGAGCGAAATGTGATTTGCCATTATTCGGTAGCGTGGACCGATGCCGCTAGTCGTGGATGGGAGCTCCTAGCGATAGATGGAAAGCTCCGCTTTTCATTGATTCACTTTTGGCCGGGCAATGCGATTAGCGTTGAAGCTTTGGAAGCCTTGCCGGAAGGGGAATGGGCGAAAGTGACTGTGAGCTACGACGGTTCTAGTCGAGCGAGTGGCTTGAAGATCTATCTTGATGGAGCCCCGATGGAGACCAGAGTTTTGAGGGATAGTCTTACAAAGAGTATCCAATTTGCGGATATCAAGCAGGAGGACCGCATCCCGAAGGGGATTATGTGGGGAGCGCGCTTTCGGGATCGAGGGTTTGCGGGCGGAAAAGTGAAGGATGCCGCTTACTTTGATCGCGAGTTGCATCCTATAGAAGTCGCGTTTCTGGATGAACGCCAGAGACTGAGCGGCCTCGCTCGAAAGGATCCGGAAGATCTGTCCGAACTGGAGCTCTACTTCTTGAAGAAGACTTATGCGGAGACCCAAGTGAACGAGGCGAAAGCCCTGGCGGACGGTTTGCAGGCGGTCAGAGAGGAAAGAGGCGAAATGTTGGATGCGGTTGAGGAGATTATGACAATGGCCGAACTCGATCAGCCGAAAAAGGCCTATGTGCTGGAGCGTGGGGCTTATGATGCCAGGGGTGAGGAAGTGTTTGCGGCAACGCCGGAAGCGCTCTCGCCCTTTCCCGAGGGCTTGCCCAGGAATCGACTGGGGTTAGCGAGATGGCTGACGGCGGCCGATAATCCGCTTTTCGCTCGGGTGACGGTTAATCGCTTCTGGATGATGTGTTTTGGTAGGGGGCTGGTGGATACTGCTGAGGATTTTGGACTGCAAGGCGAGTTTCCGCATTATCAGAATCTGCTTGATTTTTTGGCCGTGAATTTGATGGAGAACGATTGGGATGTGAAAGCTCTGATGAAGATGATCGTCACTTCTCGGGTCTATCGTCAAAATAGTCTGGGAAGCCCGGATATGATGGAGAGCGACCCAGCGAACAAGTTACTGGCCCGCGGCCCGCGGCACCGGCTTTCTGCTGAGATGATCCGCGATAGCGCCTTGGCTGCGGGGGGCCTCCTTAGGAAGGAGATCGGAGGAAAGCCCGCTCGCCCCTACGATCTTTCTGAAGCATTTGTAAAGATCGAGGTACCAGAGGATGAGAGCTTGTATCGAAGAAGTCTTTACACCTATTGGAAACGGAGAGCTCCCTCTCCATTGATGATGACCTTCGATGCAGTGAAGAGAGACGTCTGCAGTGCGAAACGGCAGACGACAAATACGCCCTTGCAGTCTTTGGCTCTCTTGAATGGACCCCAGTTCATAGAAGCGGCGCGGGCAGCTGGCGGCTTGGCGTGGGATGAGGAAGGAGGCGACTTGGAGGAAGTGATCCGAAATCTGAGTCTACGCTTCATCAGTCGAGAGCCGGACGAGAAAGAACTTCTGATTTTAAAGCAGCTGTTTCACGAACAGAAAGACTACTTTGCCCAGGATGAGGCTGGGGTCTCTGCGATTTTGAATGTGGGAGGTTTAGGGTTGGATACAAAAGCGAGCGATTTGGAGTTAGTCGCGGCCACTCTATTGGCTCAGACTCTAATGAATTTCGATGAGTCCGTGGTGAAACGTTAATGAAGGTTTTAGTATGAGTATCGACGAGAATCCATTGTGTACGGGGCACTCCGATTCCTGGGGGATGAGCCGTCGGAGTTTTTTGAATACGTTTGGGATGGGGTTGGGAGGGATCGCCTTGTCTCAGCTGCTAGGGGGCAATCGCGCTTACGGAAACGGAGCGCTTGATCAGCTGCACTTTACGCCGAAGGCGAAACGCGTGATCTTTCTTTTTCAGGCGGGCGGACCGTCGCAGGTGGATCTTTTGGATTACAAGCCGCTTCTGAATGAATTGCATGGCGAGGAGTTACCGGACAGCGTGCGGCAGGGGCAGCGGTTGACGGGGATGTCCGGCAACCAATCGTCGATCCCCTTGTATGGGAGCCCGTTTGGCTTTGAGCAGAGTGGGCATTCGGGACATTGGATGAGCGATTTGCTGCCCTACACTTCAAAAATCGCAGACGAACTTTGCGTCGTGAAATCGATGTATACGGACGCGATTAACCATGGACCGGCAACGGTATTTATGCAGACGGGAAGCCAGATCGACGGGCGGCCGAGCATCGGCTCTTGGATCGACTATGGCTTGGGACGAGAGAACGAAAATTTGCCCTCCTTCGTCGTGTTGACGACGAAGGACAAGAGTGGGCAGCCATTGAAGACGGGACTTTGGGGGAGCGGTTTCTTGCCAAGCGAGCATCAGGGGATTCGCTTTCGCTCGGGTAAGGACCCCGTCTTGTATTTGAATAATCCAGAGGGAATCAGCGCGAAGTCTCGTCGCATGATGCTGGATCGTTTGCGGGAGCTGCACGAACACCAGTTTGAGGGGACCCCTGATCAGGACATTCAGAGTCGCATCAGCCAATATGAGATGGCGTTTCGGATGCAGTCTTCGGTGCCGGACGCGACAGACCTTTCTGATGAGCCCGAGTATGTGTTTGATGAATACGGGGAAGACTCTAGGGAACCGGGGACCTACGCGGCGAATTGCCTTTTGGCGCGGCGGCTTGCCGAACGCGGCGTGCGATTTATTCAGCTCTATCACAAGGGGTGGGATCAGCATGGCAGCTTGAAGAGCGGTATTACGCGTCAGTGCAAGGAGACGGATCAAGCGTCGGCGGCGTTGGTCAAGGACTTGAAGCGAAGGGGCATGCTTGAGGACACGTTTGTGATTTGGGGGGGCGAGTTCGGGCGGACGAACTATTGCCAAGGGAGGTTTACCGAGAAGCAGGCTGGGCGGGATCACCATCCAAGGTGCTTCAGTATGTGGATGGCTGGTGGCGGCGTTAAGCCGGGAGTGTCCTATGGAGAGACTTGCGAATTTGGATATAACATCGTTGAGGGAGGCGTGCATGTGCATGACTTTCATGCGACCTTGCTCCATCTATTGGGGATTGATCATGAACGCTTGACCTATCGCTTTCAAGGAAGGCGATTTAGACTTACCGATGTGCACGGGCACGTGGTAAAAGCCATACTGGCCTGAACTAGAGATCTGCGCCGCGTTTCGCTTCCGCATAGGATCCCTTAACCGACTCCCTCAAAAGTACTATTAATGTGAATACGCCGAGTACGGTTCCGAAAGGGATCTGAAGACAGTTGAGCGAAGCGATTACGATAGAGAAGAGCCAGTTCTTTCGTTTGCGTAGAAATATTCCGGAGATGACATTGGCTGCAATGAATAGCGCGAGTACCACTGCGAAGAAGACGTACATAATCAAAAAAAGCTGAAGGAGCTCTTCGGGCGGGGGTCCAGAGGAGCCGTTTTCCCATTCTTCGGCGTTTTCAAAAATGAATTTCATAAAGAGGTAGTGCGCCATGAGGAAGCCGAATCCTAGGAATCCGAGACCGGCGAAAACGAAGTGGAAGATGGAGAGGAGTCTCAGGTGTCCGGAATCGATTTCTTCGACGCTTTTATCGATTGAGTTGGGTCGTTCCATTTTGCGAGAGGGGGCTAAGTTGGGGTTGGGCGAACTGGATGAGTTGGGGAAAGAATTGGAGGAAGTCCGATTCGAGGCCTCTGTAATTTTCTTTGATAGATCGAAAGTAAGGCGTCACGGTTTCTCGCATTCGTACTCGGGATGAAAGACGCGAATCTATGTGATGCATTCCGTGGAGTACGCCCTCGAGCGAAGTGTATTTGGCGAGTCTATTGCTGCGTACGACGGATTCTACGAACTCTCTTATCTTCACTGGATAAGGGTGGAGATTGGCGGTGGCTTCTCTGTAGAACGAGTCGAGAAAAGCCTCGAGAGGATCGTTGGAAAATTGACTCCAGTGAAGCGTGAGGAAGTGATCGTAGAGCAGGTCGATCGCAATGCCCCGCAGATAGCCATTGGCGGTTAATCGCTTTTTGCTTTTATGGAAGATAGGATGCTGGTCCGTGAAGCGATCTATCCCTCGATGAAGGCGAATTCCACTTTGCGCTTCAGTAGGGAGACCGGGCCAATCGTTACCTTTGATCAGGTCTGCGGCGAGATTGCCGATCCGAGAGTGGATGGTCGGTGGCGAAAGATAGAGATGTGCTAGCCAGTTCATGCGCGAAGCCCTGGTTCATCTAGGAGCCTCTTTCTATAGGCAAGCCTGGCGTACTCTGGTTTGGTCTGGGGCGATAGGTAGGCGGGGTCGTTAACCGCGTTACGCGATCGCTGATCATATACTTCAGGTTAAGAGTTTTTCCAGGATTTGCCTCTGATTGGGTTTCTTGCGTTTTTCATAGAAGCAATGCTTGCGAAGGTTGTCGAAGACTCGAGTACTGCAGCAGTGAGTCGACAGGCAGAGGACCAGGACGATCGACATCAGCGATGCGAGTCTGCAGTACTCGAGTCTTCGACAACCTTCGCAAGCATTGCTTCTATGAAAAACGCAAGAAACCCAATCAGAGGCAAATCCTGGAAAAACTCTT
>JBCCZW010000306.1:0-5790 GCA_039186805.1 Verrucomicrobiota bacterium | reverse complement strand
TGAGATCCTTGACGTCCAAAAGCATACGCGATCCAAGCAACACGCCCTTCCCAAAGAAATCAACCCGCGAATCTATACCTTCACCAAATGCCCAACGGGATCTAAGCCTCAGAAACCACCACTTGTGATACGCGTAGCATTCACCGAAGCCCAAACCAAGGGAACAACCCATCCAACTACGAAAACGCATAACGGCAACGCGCCGCTCATTGAATCTAGAATACAGCTATGAACCGCCCTCGAATTCTCGCCACTCTCGCAACTTTCCTATTCGCAAGCTCCTTGTCGCTGACGGCTCAAGACAAACCCAACATCCTGTGGATATTCGCCGAAGATACTTCCCCCTGGATGGGGTGCTACGGCCATGAAGTAAACGAAGGCCAGACGCCCAACATCGACTCCCTCGCCTCTCAAGGCGCTCTATTCACCCGAGCCTACGTTCCTGCTCCCGTCTGCTCCGCCTGCCGTTCCGCCATTATGGGAGGACAAAACCAAATTCGCTTCGGCGCCCACGAGCATCGCTCCTCCCGCGGTCCCCGCAAAATCCAACTGCCAGACGGAATGAAACTCCTTCCGCAAATCATGAAAGAAGGCGGCTACTACACCTTCAATCTCGGCAAAGACGACTACAACTTCGCCTGGGACCAAGAAGCCACCTACTCCCTACAGCAAAAACAACGCGCTCCCGTACCATGGGGCAGGCTCACCGCCAACCAACCCTTCTTCGGTCAAATCCAGACCGCAGGAGGCAAGCAGAACACGACCAAATTTCCCGCCCACCGAAAGACCGATCCCTCAGAAGTAACCGTTCCCGCTGACTACCCGCAAAACCAACTCTACCGAGAGGTCGTCGCCGAACACTACGACTCCATCCGCAAAGACGACGACTTCATCGGCGAAGTCCTAGCAGGCCTAAAAGCCTCCGGCATGTGGGAAAACACGATCATCGTCTACTTCTCCGACCACGGCGCCAACAATCTCGTCCGCCACAAGCAAATGCCGACCGAAGGCGGTCTCCACGTCCCCCTCATCGTCACGGGTCCAAAACGATACGTACCCAATACCCAAATACGCGACGATCTTGTAGATATTCTCGACCTCTCCACCACCACCCTCGCTTGGGCGGGCTTGGATAAGCCCGATTGGTACGAAGGCCAAAATCTCTTCGCCTCCGACTTCACGCCCCGCAGCTACGTCGCCTCTGCTAAAGACCGTCTCGACCACACCATCGACCGCGTCCGCACGATCCGCACCGATCGCTTTCGCTACACTCGCAACTACCTCCTAGATCGCATCCTCCTCCAACCTCAATATCGCGACGATAAAGATTACACCCAAAACCTGCACGAGCTCTACAAGAGCGGAAAACTCTCCGCCAAACTCAGCGAAATCTATTTCGGCGAACGCCAACCCGAAGAACTCTACGATGTCGAACGCGATCCCCATCAACTCAATAACCTCGCCAAAGATCCCAAGTATGTCGGCGTACTCAAAGAACACCGCGCGCTCCTTGATAAGTGGATACAAAAAGGCGACGCTGGCAGCGGTGAAGAGCCAGCCGCCGAACTCGCCTTCCAACTCGAGGGCAAAGCCCACTGGAAACGCGTAAATCCCGAATACGAAAGTCTCCGCGCGGACAGCGACGGCGACGGCCTCACCGACGACTGGGAAGGCTACTACAACCGCGATCCCAAGGACGGCAAACTCCTCTTCACCTTCGAAAGCGGAGGCTGGCAAACCGAAGGCTGGCAAGCCAACCACGGCATCACTCAGATCGCCGGTTATAAAGGCTATCTAGACTTTGACCTCCCTGACGGCCAAGGCTCTCTCGTCCGTACTGACCTCAACGCAGACCTCTCGAAACAGGGGGGACAGCTCGCTATCAGCCTCCGCGTCACCGAGCCTACCCAAATCACCCTCTCCCTCAAAACCGGCAAAAAGCTAAAGCCGCACGGCAAGAAAATAGAAGTCCTCCCAAGCAGTTCGTACACCAAAGTCGCATTCCCCATTCCCGATACAGGCAAAGCTGCCGCTCTCCAATTCGACTTTCAAAGCTTACCCAACTGCTTTGTGGAGATCGACCGCATTAGCTCGAACTAGCGCGCCCTCGACGCGCGAAAGCCCCCAGATGGATTAAGCGCGAAGACGCTTAAATAGTTCTTTTTCTCGACGAACCTGGGTGGAATACCCAAGGGCTCAGCCATCGTTCATAATAAGAATGTAAAGAAAACGATGCCCTCAACCCATCCAAGCGAGTCTCTCAAGGAAACAACATAAGTTCCGATTTTTCCGCCAGCGACCTCAGGTCCGTTGCGCCGAAACTTCGGTGCAATGGACCAATCTCAACCCACAAATAGATCTATAGTCAAAAGAGTAGGTTGAATCATGAGATGGGATCGAATCCTGAAAACCGTTCTGAGCTTCGCAAGCCTGGCGCTGTACTCAACGAGTGTAGGGCAAATTGCACTACCGATTTTGGATGATGCGTACCTGGAGACGGGCTCGAGAAAAACGGATAACTATCTCAAGGTCGAAGCCGGCAATCGGACGAGTTATCTAAAGATCGATCTGTCGGACCTTCCCGAAACCATATACTCCGCAACCCTCAAAATGACGGTAGCTGGAGACCCAGGTTCGGGATCGCTAAACCTGCATCGCGGCTCCTCGACGAACTGGACCGAAAACGACCTCAACTCGTCAAACGCCCCTGTAGTGGAAACCCTACTACAAAGCGTTTCCGGCATTCACGCCAATGGAGAGACTTTGAGCTTCGACCTGACTCAGTTTGTCGCAGACCTCGGCGAATCGACGCTCTCGCTTGTCCTTACCATGGAATCCGGCGGCAACGACGTATGGTTCGGCTCTTCAAGAAGCGTGACCCCGCCTGAGTTCCTAATAAACCAAACAGACCAGGAGGAAACCGACGAAGAACCGCCACCCGCCGAAACAAGCGATGCAACCGGAGCTTTCCTCGAAAGCGGCGGGCTCGTTGTGATGGAAATGGAAAGCGCCGAAACTCCGCTCGACCAGTGGGTCTCGAGAACGAACTTATCGGGATACAGCGGATCGTCTTACCTCGAATTCACCGGCAATAGCCCCATTTCAGGCCCACCCCGGTCGCCGCTCGAATTCGATTTTGTGATCAATTCAGCAGGTCTTTATTACCTCCACTTGCATTGCGCAAAGGAGATCGTAGATGGGCGAACAGACCTGGCAAACGATTGCTATGTGAGGATGGAAGGCGACTTTGGCGCCGGTCCAAACGCTGGCAACTCCCATGGAAAAGACGCTCCGCTAGACATGCTCCAGGACGACACGAAGTTCTTCGGAGGACAGCCCGATGAGTTTGACTGGACTTACGGAAACCACCTCGACCCAGGAGGCGAGCATAACAAAAGAGTCGCTATCTACGATTTCAAAGCGGGCGAACGCTACAAGCTAGTCGTCCACGGACGCTCGCAAAGATTCAAGATCGACCGCATCGTATTCCGCAGATCCGACGTCGCTGTAAACGTCGCCCACAATCTGAATCAACCGGAATCAGAACGCAGCTCTGGAAACGAAAATCCAACCGAGGAAGCGACATTCGATAAAGCGAAGGATATTCTGATCGCTCAGTTCGACAACAAACCCGACGCAGACGACCTCATGGCTCAAGCAGCTCTAGGCTCCATGCTGCTGCATTCCGACCTAGAGGGTGTAAATTACTACGCAGTCACCGGAGCTTATGGAACTCAGGGAGGAAGCTACATCGATTCGAGAAGTTTGTTCGAAATCGCCTTCGGAGCGGAAAACGAATTTTGGACGGATGCCGATCTGAATTGGAATGCATCCATAGAACGAATACGAAATAAAACGAAACCTATTCTTCAAAACGGAGGGCGCGTCTGGGTGCAAGAAGCGGGTCAGTCCGACCTCACTCGCGACTGGATCGAGTCTCTTCTCGCGGATGGAATTTCAGGGAGCCTCATCAAAAGCCATGTAACCGTCGTTCAACACAGCGACTGGAATGAAGGGCAAACCTCAGACGCAGATCTAGACTACGTTCGAAGCAAGACCAATTACGTCGCGATCGACGACGGAAACCAAGAATACGGAAGCGGCCAAACGCGCGGTCCCCACCAAACGCCCAAGTACGTGAGTGAAGACGAGAATTGGCTACAAGACGCAACGAGCCCCAACAATCCCAACCCAAGAGCTCAAGCGCTCTGGCAGGAAGCCCATCGCATCATAACAGAAGCGAATTTCTCGGGAGGCTATTCGGTTATTCCGCAGGGCGGAGTCGACTTTTCCGACTGCGTCGAGAACTGGTGGATCTTCGAAATCGAAAGCGACGCCGACAGCGTCGAAAAATTTTGGAATCGCTATGTCGTGAACGACTCCCCGATCAACAACCCAGACCTCCGCTTCACTTACGATTTCGATAAACGGCTATTGATGCTCGATTGGAAAGAAAGCGGCTACAAGTTGCAGGTCCAAGAAGGCGAATTCAAAGCCGGATCGTGGGCCGATCATCCCGACGGCGCCGAAGGCCCTACAAATCACAGTCTGAGCGAAGAGCAACCAAATAGGTTTTTCTTCCGCCTGTATCCAAAATAAACTGGAACAGCGAAGAGGAGAAACCCACTTCCAGTAACGGAAGTGGAAACACTTCCGACCCCTCCCCGAAAAAAGTTCCCCCACCCAAATCTTCTATCGCATAATGCATTTGTTGCTGTGCTAGTCATTCGGTTAGTCGCGCGGTAATATCACCCTGCGAAACAAACAGCGCGCAATAGCTGACTTGCCAAGCCGTAGCCTTGGAGCTCGCTCCATCAACCACTTTGGTCCGCCTTCGACCTAACGGATTCCGGCGCGACAGCCTCCGACTTTACACTTAGCTCCAAGCGAAAGCCGGCGCTCAGAGGGGACTCGTTCCGAGAAGCAACGCGACGACAAGACCGGTCACGTCGTGAACCGGAACACCAAAGGTGAGAGTCAGATTTTTCCGTAAGAAGAAGCGACCTCTTCGATAAGACCTCCACACGCAAGAGGGGATGGTGCTCGGGGGGGAATCGACCCCTGCATGAGAATTTGCAAGGTATTAGTAATCAACGTATTTGTAAGAGTGAAGGGTATGCGTGCACACAAATAGACTCGCAAGAAATTGGCTCGAACGATCCCGACTTGGCACGACTGGTTAGAAATTGGGACACTCTAGCTAAACCTCAAAAGGCAGCAATTGTGGCTATCTTTGATTTGAAGTAGTTTTAGGAATCGGAGCTAAGTGCTTCTATCTTTCCGGAATATTGACCGAGCCCATTTTTTGAGTGAGTCCATCGCTAAACACAGACAGTCGACAACAGATAGAAGCCTCACTACCAGGGCTCATTCCAGCTAAGTGTCCCAAGGTTCGGAACCTTTAAATAACAAGAGAGCTTGCACAGATTCCGCAACCTGGAAGACTCGATTCGACATATCTTGGACAGTCGCATCCATACCTAATTTTACTGGAGGCCTCGCACTTGAATGATGCAGAGCTGTGGGATTAACGGGGACAAGCGCTACTGGGCAGGCTAGGCGTTTGGATGTTCGGACGAGTGAACCGCCCACTTCCTCCAAAGACATGGTCACTCAAATCTAGCAATTTAGCCGCAACCATGCCGTTGGTTTTAAAGTCCCTATTTTGACCTGCTGGTTCGAACAGCGGATTTGACTCTCCGCTGCATTCAAAGGTACAGGGCTAAGAAGCTGATTCAAGGGCATCCTTTCAATTTGGCATGGTTGGTGGACCACGCTATTGGTTGGTCT
>JBCCZW010000305.1:0-5790 GCA_039186805.1 Verrucomicrobiota bacterium | reverse complement strand
TGCAGAGTATTATTGATTACACGCGATCGCCGGGGAAGACAGACTCTGCGGCCATCGACCCGATATTCGACGCAACTCCCATAAAAAATGAGGGTGGTAACAAGGACTTCGCGCATTATTGGACGAGCACGACTCACTTGAAGAGCCGAGGCTCGCAGAATGGGGCGGTTTATTTCGCGTTCGGCCGGTCGTTGGGTTGGATGCAGAATAGACGGACGGGCGAATTGACTCTAATGGACGTTCATGGCGCTGGATCGCAGAGGGCTGATCCGAAAGTCGGCGATGCCTCGCGATTTCCACAGGGAAGAGGGCCGCAAGGCGACGTAGTACGTATCCAAAATATGGTGCGCTTAGTGCGAGGAGGAGAGGTCGCGTTGCTGGAATCAGGCCCTCCGCTTGAGTCATCAGAGCAAAGGCAATCTAGCTCGAGAGGCGCGCGAGGTGGTGGCGAGAATCGATTCTTGAATCGATTCGACTCGAATGGAGATCGGTCGATTTCACGGGACGAATTCACCGGGCGCCCCGAACGTTTCCGAACTTTGGATACGAACGGCGATGGCGTTATAGATGAGAGCGAAGCCGCAAACGCGCGTCCGCCGGAAGGCCAAGGGGGGCAAGGAGGACGCAACGGACAAGGCAGAGGGCGCCCTCAAGCGCAAAGACAAGGCCCTGCGGAGGTCGGCCAAGGCGCTAATCGCCTCTTGAGTCGATTCGATTCAAACGAGGATGGGCAGGTCACTCGAGAGGAGTTTACGGGCGCAGAGGAACGTTTCCGGGAATTGGATACGGATGAAAACGGTTTGATCGATGAAGCCGAGATTCAGAACGCGCGTCCTCCGCAGGACCGCGAGAATGTGATGGGATCGCTTGCTTCCGATGAAGTTGCTAGAGAAAGCGATGCCAGCAAACCGAACTTCGTCTTCATCTTTGCCGATGATTTGGGATGGACCGGAACGTCGGTGGAGATGATCCCGGGAGATCCGCGTACGAAGAGCGATTTTTATCAGACGCCGCATATCGAGAAGTTGGCGGCTCGAGGAATGAGGTTCTCTGCGAACTACGCTCCCGCGGCGGTGTGTACCCCAAGTCGAGCGGCAGTGCTCACGGGCAAGACGCCGGCTCAGCTCCACATCACCAGTCCGGGAGCCGGCTTAAGCAACAATAGCCATAAGCTTAAGTCGCCGACCCAGCTGAGGAGTCTTCCGGAATCCGAGACGACGATTGCCGAGGTGTTATCAAGAGTTGGATACAGGAGCGCTTACTTCGGTAAGTGGCATCTAGGGAGTGGGAACCCGGGTCAGCATGGATTTCACACGCACGACGGTTCGACGGCGAATGCCACTCCTGCGAATGAACCGAATAGCAATCCTAAGGATATCTTCGGACTGAATGACCGAGCGATCGCGTTCATGAAGGAGAATGTGGATACAGGAACTCCTTTCTATGTTCAACTGTTTCATTACGCAGTGCATGCGCCCTTGGCCACGAGAGCGGAGTCGGAGGCGAAGTTTGGGAAGGAGCCGTCAGGCAAGAATCATCAGAACGCCACTTATGCCGCCATGACCTGGGACTTCGACCAGAGTATCGGTCTTCTGATGGACGAGATCGATAAGATGGGGATCGCTGATAACACTTATATAGTCTTCACCTCCGATAATGGAGCGGCGGGCGGTCCGAGAGTCCGCTTGAATAATTCGCCGCTTAGCAAGGGCAAATCGACTTTGTATGAGGGAGGACTGCGCGTGCCCATGATTGTGGTCGGTCCTGGAATCGAAGAAAACAGCCACAGCGCGGTGAGGGTGACTGGATGCGATTTGTTTCCCACCTTTTGCGAGTGGGCGGGAATTGATGATCTAGAGCCAGTTGACGGAACAAGTTTGGCCAGTCTCTTAGCGGGCGAGACAAACAAGCTAGATCGTCACGTGAGTTCCTTGCTGTTCCACAGTCCGCATTATGGCCGAGGGCCAGATTCTATGCCTGCCAGCTCCATCATCGCCGGAGACTATAAGCTGATCCGGTTTTGGGATGGAATGAACCACCTGCTCTTCAATCTGGCCGAGGACCTCGGCGAGCAAAAGGATCTTTCGAAAAAGGAACCGGGTCGACTCGAAGAAATGACTGCCATGTTGGATGCGAGGCTTTCGTCGGTCGGCGCTCAACTGCTCACCAAGAATATGGACTATGACCCCAACGCGGCAGTCGAGGAACGCGCTAGGGGAGCGGGTCGGAGAACGCAGCAGGGAGGCGGAGGCCAAAACCGGCGGCTTTGAGGCGGGCTTATCCACCTTTCGCGTATGGAAAAATGGATACGACTGCATTCGAAATTTCGGGATAGATTCTAGTTACTTTTCTGGGTTTCCGGCTGTCCAAGCGCTGTCGACTTCGGGCGAATCTGAATCCTTATCAAGCTTCATCAGCTCCTCGAGTTCGACGGTGTGTTTTTGATAAAGGGATACATAGCCATCCTCGTCCTCTTTAAGAGTCTTGTAGAGTTCCGGTAGCATTGCGTCGTCGTTCTTCTGAAAGATTCGCATTTTGCGATAGGCGTCATAGGAATCCGTACCAAGGAGTTTAAGCGCGTCTTGGCCGAGAGCGAGGGCGCTGCCATAGGTTTCTCGTCGAATGACTTCCACGCCGAGATCCATAAGCTCATAGGCTGAGGAACGATCGGCCGCATTGGCGGCGATTTTGAGGTGCGGGTGGTGCTTCTTTAGAATCTCAACCAGCTCGCGCGACTTGTCGATGTCGCCGATGGAGATGATGATCAGTTCTGCCTCTGACGCTCCGGCAGCTTCGAGAAGGTCCAGGCGGGTAACGTCGCCGTAGAAGACCTCGAAACCGAAGCGTCGAAGGATGTCGACGTTAGCCGCATCGTGGTCGAGGATCACAGGCTTTATGCCTGCGGAGATTAGGAAGCGTCCAAGATCAGTGCCGAGGCGCCCAAACCCTGCAAGGATGACTTTGTGGCCTTTCTTCTCGATATCGTCTGATTCTCTCTCCGCTTCCGTTCCGCTTTGCTTAAGACCCGAGAGTTTTTCGTGAGCAAGGAAGAGCAAGGGGGCCAGGAACATGGATATGGCGACTGCGGAAATGAGAGGATCTATTGTTTCTGTGGGGAGAACTCCGTTTGATTTAGAGAACTGGAAAAGAACGAATGCAAATTCTCCGCCTTGAGCGAGCGCCATCGCAATGTAGGAGCGGTCTGGTCCGGAAACTTTGAATACATAGCCTATTCCTATCAGGACTAGCCACTTGATCAAAATGAGACCTGTCGTGAGGCCTGCGATCAAGAGGATCTGTTTTCCAATGAGGGTGAAGTTGAGGCTGGCGCCAATGGAGATGAAGAAGATGCCTAGCAGCAGCCCCTTGAACGGTTCGATGTCGCTTTCAAGTTCGTGCCTATACTCGCTGTCTGCGAGTACGACTCCTGCCAAGAAAGCTCCCAGCGCGGGAGAAAGTCCAACCGTCATCATCAGTAGTGAAATACCGACTACGAGCGCTAGGGCGGCCGCTACGAAAATTTCTCTAACCCGCGTCGAGGCGATAATGCGGAAGATCGGGCGACTGCCATATTTTCCGAGCAGGTAAATCAGCAAGATGGCAAGCAGGTCGACAATGACGCGAGCGTAGCCAGGGAGGGATGAGATATCCAAGAGAGCTGAGTGGTGATGATGGTCGTCTCCCTGCAGGCCTGCGGTCGCGAGAAGCGGTAGGAGGGCAAGCATGGGAATCACCGCGAGGTCTTGGAATAGCAGTATCGAAAAAATGGATCTCCCTGAGGAGGTCTCCATATTTCCTTTTTCTCGAAGCGTCTGCAGGACGATGGCGGTAGATGAGAGGGAGAGGATTAGGCCGACGGCGATTCCCTGTTTCCAGGGCAGAAAGATTACGGCTACCGCGGCGATAAGGAGGAAGGAAAGCGCCACTTGCGAGCCGCCCATGCCGAGGATGGGCGTACGCATTTGCCAAAGGAGGGATGGCTTAAGCTCGAGGCCGACCAGGAAGAGCATCATGACAACGCCGAATTCGGTGAAATGCATCACGTCTTCGATGTTCGATATCAGCGACATGCCGAAGGGACCGATGACTATTCCGGCGATGAGGTAGCCTAGGACGGAGCCAAGTCCCAGTTTCTTCGCTATGGGGACCGCAATGGCGGCAGCCGCGAGGAAGATGAATAATTGTAGGAGAAACTGTTCCATGCTAGGGTTTGCGGATCGTTGATTCGAGGTTGCTATTTAGGTATTTCTCGCTGGAAGCGACGGTGGTATCCATTGTTTCATCACGAAAAGCGATAATCGAGCGTCGGTAGTCTTCAGCGTAAGACGCGATTTGCTCGGCGCTCAGTCCGCGATGGATACCAAGTATGGCGAAGGGAGGTAGCCAAGTCATCCCGCAGAGCCTCGCGGTAGCCTGGAGCGGCGATGTGAGTTCCGCGATCGTGAACTCGTTGTAACCGTCTTTCTGGTAGCTGTCTTCGTCGCCGCCTGCGGTTAAGGCTTGCAGAAGTATTTTCCCCTTGAGGGCCGCGCCATCGGAACCGAATGCCCAGCCGTATTGCAGCACAAGGTCTAGCCATTCCTTTATGATGGACGGCGTCGAGTACCAGTAGAAAGGGTGCTGGAAGACTATGACGTCATGTTCTTCGCAGAGGGATTGCTCGCGTTTGATGTCGATCAGAAAATCGGGGTAGTTTTCGTAAAGATCGTTGATCGTGACGTCGTCGAGGTTCTCGACGGCCCTGCGGAGGGCTCGATTCATCGTGGAGCGATTGCGCGCCGGATGGGCGAAGTTTATGAGGACTTTCTTCATTTAGGTCGCAAGGAAGTTTAGTCTGTCGTTTTGAACAGACGACTTGTAGTCTTTTTGCAAAGACAGGGGAAGTCTATGCTTAACTTTGGGGGTCGGGTTGGCAGAGCGGTAGGAAGGGCGAATCGGTCTCGTAGCGCTTTGGGAAGATAGCTGCTAAGAGCAGGCCCCGCTGGGCTAGCCGCTAAATCCGTCTAGGACATTCTTGCCGATGACGCGTCCTGATTCTTGCTGGATGTGCGCTTCTTTGAGCGTTTCGACGGAGAGGGGACCGAGGTTGTTGGTGACGGTGGGGATGAGCGTTCCATCGTCGAGGAATTCAGAAACTCGGTTGAGAAGTTCGCTTTGCTTGGAGATGTCCCCAGTCTGAAACATCGACCGCGTGAACATGAACTCGAAGCTGAAGCTTAGGGCTTTGAGCTTGATGGTGTTTATGTTCAGTCCCTCCGGGTCGTCGATGAGAGCGATGTGGCCGCGTGGCTTGATGAGTTCTACGATGCTGGGGAAGTGTCCGTCGGTACCGTTTAGCGAGGCGACGAAATGCGGCTGGATACCCAGCTCTTTCATTTGATCGACGAGGGATTCGCGGTGATTGATGACCGCGTCGGCGCCCATCTTCCTTACCCAGTCGACGGTGTCCGAACGAGAGGCGGTGGCGATGACCTTGAGTTTCGTGAGTTTCTTCGCCAACTGTATCAAGATTGACCCTACGCCACCGGCGCCTCCAATAATAAGAATGCTCTCTCCGTCTCCGTCGCCTTCCCTGAGTTTGAAGCAGTCGAAGAGGAGTTCCCAAGCGGTAATGGAGGTGAGCGGCATCCCCGCGGCTTTGGCGAAGTCGAGAGATTTCGGTTTTCGACCGACGATCCGTTCGTCGACCGCTTGGAATTCCGCATTGGAGCCGGAACGAGTGATATCGCCTGCATAGAAGACTTCATCGCCTTCGGCGAAGCCCGTCACTTTGGGGCCAATTTGGCGGAC